>DFPA01000033.1 GCA_002377025.1 Patescibacteria group bacterium UBA3527 | reverse complement strand
GAGATAATCGATGGAGAATTGGTGGTAACCTACTGCCTAAACAAAGCATTTCCCTTAATTCGCTATCGCACTGGTGACCAATTCATTTACAATGAAGGACTTACCAAAAAGTACGGTGATGGTTTGCCGGTATTAGAGTGGGCCGGAAAAGGTGGGGTTGATGTAGTGCGTGTACACGGTATGGAAATACGCACTGGCAGTGTGGATGATTTTTTTGCCTCTTTACCACAAATGGTTGATGAGTATCAGCTACATATTTATCCGGCGAAAAGTGATATAGTGAGGTTGGAGCTTGAGGTGGTAGGTGTAAGCAGTGAGGCAGCTTCACTTATACAAGAAAGTTTTATCGATAAGTTTCAGTTGGGGAGCGGGGTAGTCAAAGACGCTATTGCACGGGACTTGGTTGAAAATGTTGCAGTGAATGTGGTCCGTGAACTATCGCATCAGGGAACTAAACGGAGAGTTTTGGTTAATCATGTCTAGAGAACAAATACTTTATCTCATGACAAAATACAAATGGGGACTGCCCGTACTGTCGGCTCTGCTTTTGATATTGTCGATACCGCCTTTTTCCATCGGCTCGTTAGCTATTTTCGGACTGATTCCAATTTTTGTTTTTACTCGGCTGGTATCCTCTACTACCGAAATGGTTCTGGGGTGGTCATTGTTTGGTCTGTTATATGCGTCCTTTGTCACGGTCTCGACCTTTGGCGGCTTCTACTGGATAGAAGAAGCCGTCTTATTCACTTTTTTTGTGAAGTCAGCCGCTACCGCCGCCGTTGTACTGACAGTTTTAATATACAGTCTATATATTCTCTTAATAGCTAAGTTCATCAGAAATTTTCCGGAAAAATTTACGGTGCCATTATTAGCTATTGGTTTTTTGGGTCTTGTATTGGTTGAACAGTTTTTCTTTTGGATTTATAGCGGTTTTCATTACGGGGCATTGTTTTTTGCGGTTGGAGATATTTCGATTTTTAGAAACTTTATACTACTCGGTTCTCCACTTCTAATTTCATTGGTGGTTTTGCTAACAAACATCCTGTTGTGGCTGATGTTTGATATGTTTTTGATAAAAGAGTACAGAAAGATACTCGTACGTACCATTGCAGTGTTAGTTGCAGCGTTCTTGGTTTTGCTGTTTGCTCAGTATTTGGCAATCAACAAAGACATTCCGCGGCAAATGACCAGTCTTAGGGTGGCTATTATTCAAGATCAACAGCGTGAAGAGTTGGCGTTTGGAACTATTGATAAAGGAAACTTTTCTTTTCCTGTATTGGAAGAATATATAGAGGAGGCAGCTTTGAGTAAGCCTGATTTCATTATTTACCCTTTTACACCTTGGAGTGGAGTGATCAGTAACGAGGTAGACAATAGTCGTTTTGATAGAGAGGTAATCACCATTAGCTACGATATTTTCTCCGATTGGCTTAAAGCACAAGTACCACCGGAGACGATATTTGTCACCTGGTATACCAGTTATGAGAGTGGTAACTACTACAATAGAATCGGTTATTGGCAAAACGGCGAGTTGGTAAACACCTACACTAAAGAAAAACTCTTTCCGTTTTTCGACTACGTGCCAAGCTGGGCACTGAAGCTCGGTATTGTGAGTCTGCCATTTGATGGCACGGCCGGCACTGATAACCAATCATTTGTATACGAAGACGCACAGGTAGGAGGATTAGTGTGTTCAGAGGTAGGTAACGATGTGGCAACCGTAAATAGTGCGACAGGTAGTAATATAATTTTTTCTCTTGGTTCGGAAATAATGTTTGACAATGCTATTCCGGGAGAGTACAACGCACTTAGAGCCAGACTCAGCGCCACCAAGTATAATTTACCTTTTGTTCGGGCTAATCGTTACGGACCTTCAGTAGTATTTGATAGACGCGGGGAGTTACTTGGCAGAATGAATTTTGGCGAAAATGGCGTACTGCTGGTGGACATACCGATAGCTACCAAATAACGTGTTAGACTGCCCACTATGACTGAGCTAGAAAAAGTATTTCTGGAGCTGGAAGAATTAGCTAGTAGCTATGCCGCTCCGGCAGACACTCCCGGATATGAAAATGTGTGGTTGCCGCCGGACAATACCGTACGAATGTGGTCGGTACCACGAAGCACCGGGGAGCTTTTGTATAAATTTGTAAGTGAGCATAAACCGAAGACCATCTTAGAGCTCGGTACTTCCTCCGGGTACTCCACTCTTTGGCTTGCTAGTGCCGCTAGGGAGTATGGCGGACATGTATACACTATTGAGATGGCCAAACCCAAGATAGAGATGGCGCAGTCGTATATAGACAGAGTTGGCTTTAGCTCAGATATAACCATTCTTGAAGGAATGGTGAGTGAAGTGTTGCAGAGCTGGAACAAGCCGGTAGACCTGCTCTTTATGGACGCTGATAAACACAACTATCTTACCTATATCAAAGCCATTGAACCTTATCTGAGTACGGGCGCTACTGTAATTGCCGATAACGCAGTAGACTTCGCTCACTTAATGCCGGATTTTCTTGAGTATATGACGATGAGTGAAAAGTATGACTCTGAATTACTTGAAATCGACAATGGCTT
>DFPA01000042.1:10549-10683 GCA_002377025.1 Patescibacteria group bacterium UBA3527 | reverse complement strand
GAAGATATTATTGAAGAAATTATTCAGGTAGAAATAGAAGACGAGGAAGATTAGTTCTCCAGATCTTTGATCCATTTCTGCATTTCGCGACGAGACTCTTTCATAGCAGAAACCAAAGTGTCATGACGAAGTGT
>DFPA01000042.1:9939-10205 GCA_002377025.1 Patescibacteria group bacterium UBA3527 | reverse complement strand
ATACCGAGCAACACGTAGAGCATGGTATTGCTGTATGACTGATAGTTGAAAAGTAGTTCAAGAATAGAAGCAATAATGCCCATCTCGACCATGTACTTGATATCGATATGGTAAAAACGCATGTACTCAATGAGTACTCGATAGGCCTTCATTAAAACTATCAAAAGTGCGATAGTGTGTAGGAAGTCAGAGTTAAGGCTATTTAATACCAACTGCCTATCAGCAGGACTAAGGAACAATGTATCGAAAATTTGTATGGCAACATC
>DFPA01000042.1:9289-9546 GCA_002377025.1 Patescibacteria group bacterium UBA3527 | reverse complement strand
TACAAAGATTTAAAAAAGGAACTGTGTGCTTCATATGAGTAAATAATAACAAAGTGTCAGCGTACTTCCCTTGTTTTTCCCCGCCACCCGAGGCAAACCTACTACAACCTTCAATTTTCAGGAAAAGATTGGCGCCAGGGGCGCTTTTTTTATATTTGATTCACTGCTAAACTTTTCACATGAAAAAGTACGTTACTTTGTATAAAGAAGTTGGACAGACACCTTTGGAATGCGCGGAAAAATGGCGGGCGACGCAG
>DFPA01000042.1:7828-8972 GCA_002377025.1 Patescibacteria group bacterium UBA3527 | reverse complement strand
ACGCAGTCGCCCGCCTACCAAGAAGTACCTCTCGCCTACGCCGGCCGCCTCGACCCTATGGCTGAAGGTAGGCTTCTGGTACTGATCGGTGACGAGTGTAAAAAACAAGAAAAGTATCACCATCTTGATAAAGAATACATTTTCGATGTATTACTCGGAGCAGAATCTGATTCCGGAGATGTGCTGGGAGTTATCACTAACGCCGGCGGTACAAACATTGACGAAAATGTCATAAGGAAAAAATTGCGTAATATGAAAGGTATAATTTCTCTTCCCTACCCAAAGTTTTCGGCCAAGACCGTGCAGGGCAAACCATTGCATACCTGGACGGTAGAAGGAAGGCTCGATGAGATAGAGATTCCGCTCAATACTTCTCACATACACAAATTGAAATTACTTGACCTTAGGACCAAAACTAAGGAAAACATATACCAGTATGTTACGGGAAAAATTGAGACTATTCCTAAAGTAACAGACGAGCGCAAAGCTCTCGGCAATGACTTTCGCCGTACTGATGTGCGAGAATCGTGGAAAGAATGGTATAAGACGGCTGACGACGCCTATCAGATAGCTACCATTAAGTGCACTGCCAGCAGTGGTACCTACATGCGTTCACTCGCAGAAGAAATCGGCAAACAATTACAAACAACCGGTCTTGCCTATTCGATCAAACGAACCAAAATAGGTCACTACAGAAAAATTGGCAGAGTAGGGCTCTGGACACGTAAATATTAACTTGAAACTTGGCATTTCCTACGAACTGAAAATATAAATAGACGCAAACCTTTCGGTTAACCGAAAGGTTTTAATTTATGAAGTATTCTAGAAAACCTTTTCATTGGAAGTTTAGTATGAAAATACAAGATATGTTTATCATTGATGGTAGATATCCCTTACCTTATACTATTGAAAAAATGAGCTTCTTCTGGTATATTCTTGCCACTATGTCACAAGATAGATTAATTCGTTTGGTCAGCAAAGGTGATGATGGCAGCAAGTCTGGCAAAGGGGCCGGCGAAGTCTACTACACCCGCTACAACAATAAGAACAAAAAAGATCCGAGTAAAAAATTGACCCTTAAAAAATACAACAAAAAACTACGTAAGCACGTAGAATTTACTCAGAAGAAATAAGAAAATCGGCC
>DFPA01000042.1:0-7425 GCA_002377025.1 Patescibacteria group bacterium UBA3527 | reverse complement strand
AGCGAGGAGGTTGTGAAGCGGACATTGGCCGACTTTTGTTTATTCCATCTCGGCACTGTACTCCCCTCGCAATGCAAGAGAGTTCAACCGTAATCTCTCTGTCAGTTCTCCTTGTGCCTTGTTCTTATTGACATCATCACCGCGCCAAGCCTCCTGAGCCGGCTTTTCCAACCCCCGAGAGAAAGAGAAAGTGAGTTTCCACGGTAAACCTTCTTTCATTTTCGAGATAGCATTCAAGTTGGCTGTGGAGCGCTCCGGAGTTTGTCCACCTGACAGAAACACTATGCCAGGCACTTCCTCAGGTACAGTAGCCTTAAAAGTGCGAATTGTGGTCTCGGCTACTTCCTCAGGGCTAGTTTGCTCACTACACTCGCTGCCGGCCAGTACAAAATTCGATTTCAGTATTAAGCCGGTTAAATCCACCCTCTGTGTTCTAAGTTTTTCAAACAACACCTGTTGTACCTTGGTAGTTACTTCTTCTGCTCTGTTTAGGTCATGCCCTCCCTTGAAGATAACTTCCGGTTCGACTATTGGCACCATACGGTTTGCTTGTACGATAGCAGCATAGCGAGCCAATATAAGACAATCGAGTTCTATGTTGGCATCAGTCGGATAATCTTCTCCAATATTAAAAACTGCTCGCCACTTGGCGGCCCTTGCTCCCATACCATAATATTCTTCCATTCTCTCACTTAGATTATCGAGACCTTGTGTGACCACCTCTCCGGGGAAGCCATGATGCTCTATGGTACCTTTATCTACCTTGATAATAGGTACAATTCCCTTGCCAAGTAACAAATCTACAAAAGCAGTCTGGTCTGAGGTAATGTTTCGAATCGTCGCGTCATGCAAAATGATACCGCTGACATACTTCTCTATATCCGGAGTAGTGAATAGAAGTTCACGGTATCGTCTGCGATTTTCAGCTGAAGGGTCTACTGCTATAGCTTCGAGCTGACGACTAATCGTACCTGTACTTTGGTCAGCTGCTAATATGCCTTTCCCTTCCGTCAAGAGCGCAGCTGCGATATTTTGAATTGTTTCCATAGTATCAGTTTATCAAACTACTTGAACGGAAGAGTAAGCTCTTGTGTTTAACTGCGAATTTTCCAACCTTTTTTGAACAGATAAAATACCAGAACAGACAGTGAGAGTAACGTGCTCCCAATAACTACTACACCGAGTAACAAATTACCCTCATTTACTCCTATCATGCTGTTGCGTATACCATCGGCAAAATAGAAAAAGGGGTTAAAAAGAGTGATACTTTTTGCGAGTGCGGGTAGCATATCTATAGAGTAGAAAATGCCTCCCAGATATGTTAGCGGGGTAATGACAAATGTATTCAATATCTGTAATTGCTCAAAACTCTCAGCCCACAGGGCAACTAAAATTCCCAGGAGAGCAAATATTCCTGCTATGGCAGCGGTATAAATCACAAAAGCCAAAGGGTTTACCAGGGTTACAGCTCCAAATAACACTCCGACCAACAGTACCAAAAAACTCACCATTAGAGCTCTCGCTATAGATTCAAGCATTAAACCAAACATCATTTCCAAGTAGGAGAAGGGTGCTATCAAAAGCTCTTCTATCGAGCGAGCAAAACGCATGAAATATAGGGTAGATGACGCGCTAGAGAAAGAAGCGTTGATAATGGACAGCATTAACACTCCGGGAAAAACGAAAGTAATATAGGGCACATCATTTACAGACTCGATTTTTGAACCAATTACAGTGCCAAAGATAAATATGTATAGTGCAGAGGAAACTACCGGCGCAACCAGAGTCTGAGTTGCCACTCGAAAGGTACGCCGCACTCCTCTTTCTACTATTGTAGCTATACCAACGTAGTTTATGCCTATCATTTTACTTTCTTTTTACGAGTAATTTCTAAATAAGTTTCCTCCACTGACTTTCCATCTCTCATAAACTCTTCTTTTGTACCCTCGGCGACTATTTTTCCATTGTCGATAATTGCTATGTCATTGCACAAATGTTGAATTTCTTCTAAGTAGTGAGACGTGAGGATGATAGTTTTGCCATTTTGATTCATTTCTTGTAGATAATTCCAAAGATCGTGTCGTTGTTCTACATCCACTCCAGCCGTTGGCTCATCAAGAATAAGCAGGTCTGGTGTATGTATAAGGGCTCGCGCTAACATGGCTCGACGTTTCAGTCCGCCGGAAAGTTTTTGGAAACGTACATCGGCATGGGCTTGCAGATCAAATCTATTAATAAGCTCCTCCATTCTTTCGACTCTGTCGGCTCTAGGTATTCCATAGTAACCACCCATATAGTTTATAAGTTGTCGCGGAGTACCAAAAATATCGACGTTAAATTCTTGTGGGGACAAGCCTACCTTAGTCCGTGCCAGCTTATAATCTTTTACCACATCAACACCATCAACAAAGATGCTGCCGGAGGTGGGTTGTGAAATACCGGTAATACAGTGAATGGTGGTACTCTTCCCCGCACCATTTGGACCGAGTAAGCCAAAAAACGCACCTCGTGAAATTTTAAGAGATATATCATTTATGGCTACTTTCTGGCCGTATTTTTTAGTTAGATTTCTTATTTCCAACATTGGTGTTGCCTTATCCATAAAAGAAGCATAGCATACGTGTCAAATGACGAAGGAAGAAAAGTGGTTGTTGGAAGAGGGTTTTAGCGGAGAAAAAAGCGAAGCTTTTTTCTCCGCTTTGACTCGCTTGCATTTGAGCGAACCGCTAGCCTATATTCTCGGATATACACCCTTTATTGACTGCACTATTTACTTAGACTCTAAGCCTCTTATTCCCCGCGTTGAGACAGAATTTTGGACCGAGAAATTGATCAACGAAATATCTCATCGATTACCCGAGGCAACAATACTCGATCTTTGTGCCGGTTCGGGATGTATCGGAGTAGCGTTACAAAAGAACTTGCGTCGCTCAAAGGTTTATTTTGCCGAAACAGATTCTACTCATTTATCTACTATCGAAAAAAACTTGGAAGTGAATACCGGTTTAAAAGGTAAGGAAAGAATTTTTGTGTCTGACCTGTTCTCTAGGCTCGGTAACACAAAATTCGACTACATTGCCACCAATCCGCCATATATTGATCCCCGGCTAGACAGAGTGGAAGAAAAAGTCAAACGGCACGAACCGGCGGAGGCACTTTACGGAGGGGAGGAAGGGATGGAAATAATCGCTCGTATAATTGCAGACGCTCCCAATCATCTAAACTCATCTGGTCAACTCTGGATTGAACACGAACCTGAACAAAGCCACTTTGTGCAGAGACTGGCCGGTCGTTGTTTTAAAGTCACAACTCACAAAGACCAGTACGGATTAAGAAGATTTAGCGTGCTAGTATTGAAGTAATGCCTGAAGTTGATAGTCCATTTACTATTGTCACTATATTCAATTGGTTTTTTCTATTGGCGTGTACCGTCTTTCTTCTTTATCTCCTTGCTCTTTCTTTCCATTGGTTTAAATATGGTACCAGTAAACTCATCAATCTATTTGGGGTTATTACTTTTACTTCTGTAAGTGGAATACTACTCGCGATCATGGCCGGGGCACTCTTATATATGTAGAATATGTTGCTTGAAAAAATAAGACTCAAAGACGACGAAAAAATACTGAAGACCAGCCGACAACATTGGTTTAACCCGACAATCAAAACTGCTGGCAGTGTGTTTGTAATTATCTTGCCACTTTTAGTCATGGCTTACATAGACAGCACATTGAGTCAATTTGAACTGATTTTTGATTTAGATGAATTTATTCCCGAAATGTTATTTCTTTATGCATTTTGGATACTGATAGTTTGGTGTCAAATAGCCTATATTTGGACAGACTATTACTTAGACATGCTTATCGTCACCAATAAACGCATGATCAAAATCGATCAAGTGTCTTTCTTTAGCAGAAGTATCGGTAGTTTTCGTTTGGAAAGACTGCAGGACATAAATATACATATCCAAGGCCTCATTGCTACCTTATTAGACTTTGGTGACCTTGAGGCTGAGACAGCCAGTGCCAGCCAAGATGAATTCTTGCTACGCAGAATGCCCGACCCGCGAGGGATTAAATCTGTCATTTTAGAAGCTGCGGATGAAGCAGTTTCGAGAAGTGGTTAGACTTGCTTTTACCTTTTGTGTCACATACAATCATCTGTAATGAGCAAAAAAGAGCTAACTACTGATCCGTATAAAGGAGTGCGAGATTTTTATCCTGAAGATAAAGCCATTCAGAATTATATTTTTGACACCTGGCACACTACTGCACGGCAGTTTGGATTTGAAGAGTACGACGCTTCAATACTCGAACCATCAGAGTTATATAAAAGCAAAGGGGTACAAAATGAAGAAATGGTAAATGAACAAACCTATACTTTCAAAGACCGTAGCGACAGAGAAGTAACACTACGTCCGGAAATGACCCCTACAGTAGCGAGGATGGTAGCCGGCCGTGCGAAGGAGTTGTATTTCCCTTTGCGTTGGTACTCTATTCCCAACCTTTTCCGCTACGAACGTACTCAGCGCGGCCGGCTACGCGAACACTGGCAATTAAACTGTGATATTTTTGGCACCGACGATATCACCGCCGAAATAGAAATGGTTTTGTTGGCCAATCAAATATTTCTAAACTTTGGAGCAGAAAATGGCACCCACTTTGAAATCTGTGTGAATCACCGAGGTCTACTCGATGCTCTTTACAAAGATTTGGAATTGAGTGAAGAAACTGCCACAGCAGTTACTCGTCTGGCAGACAAAATGCAAAAGATGGAGGTCAACGAGTTTGAAGCTGCTGTAAAAGAAACAGCGGCTAGAGCAGCGGACACAATTCTGAAGTTCTTAAGAGCCAAGAGTATCACCGAAGTACCGGAATTCCTGAAGGAAAATTCTACCTATTTAGAGCTGGAAAAATTCATTGATGACATGGAAAATAAATTTGCTTGTCCGGTAAAGTTTGATCCCAGTGTCATACGTGGCTTCGATTACTACACCGGAATCGTCTTTGAAATTTTTGACCTACATCCGGAAAATAAACGCGCCATGCTTGGCGGTGGAAGATATGAAAATCTTACCACTCTCTTTGGTGGTGATAAGTTGCCAGGTATAGGTTTTGGTATGGGAGATGTTACTATGCGTGACTTCTTGGAATCACACAACTTACTGACGGCCAATATAACTGCGCCAACACTGATTGTCATACCCACGGATACTGAACTGAATATTGATGCGGAAGTAGTGGCAAACACCTTTAGACAAGCCGGTATCTCTGCGGCGGTAGATATTGGTGAAAGAAAAATGGCCAAAAAGCTCGCAGCAGCTGATAAACAAATGGTTGAATACGCCATTATCATCGGAGATGATGAAGTGAAGTCGCAAACATACGTACTGAAAAACATGACAGAGGGTAGCGAAGAGTGTGGTACACTCGAGGAGTTAATTTCAAAGATAGTATAGTGTGCGCTACATTGTATTCGATTTAGAGACGCAAAATATTTTTAGTGATACAGGCAGCACAGATCCTGCTAGTTTGGAGATTTCAGTCGCCAGTTTCTACGATAAAGGGACCGATTCATACACTACCGTAGCTATAGATGAACTCAACAAAGTTTGGCCGATTATTGAAAGCGCAGACGCCTTAGTTGGTTACAACAGTAATCACTTCGACATACCTCTACTCAACAAATACTACCCCGGAGATCTGACTTCTATTAAAAGTATAGATATTTTGGAGTACATTAAAGAGTCTCTGGGGCGCAGATTACGCCTAGACTCAGTAGCCAAAGCAACAGTGGGTGCCAAAAAAAGCGCTGACGGCCTACAGGCTGTTCGTTGGTGGCGTGAGGGAGAAGTGGACAAAGTAAAAAAATACTGCGAACAAGATGTCAAAGTGACCAAGAAGGTCTTTGAATACGCTTTAAAACATGGTCATGTCATGTTTAAAGATGGCTACCGCAAACGAGAATTACCGCTGGACACAAGCGACTGGCTAAACAAAAAGGATAATGGTATAACCCACTCTCTGCCCTTCTAATTTTCCGCACAAAGGCAGGTCTACTGCAACCAACAATCGAAGCAACATGAGTAAATTATTGTGGTATAATCTGGTTATAAGCAATCAGTAAATTTTATCTATGGAAACACCGACAGAGATGAATTCGCCAGTAAGCAATTCAAAAAATTCTTGGGCAGTTCCAGTCGCTATTATTGTTGGTTTTGCACTTATTGCCGGCGCTATTTACTTTAGCGGAAGCAAGGATACTGCTGTTGCTCCTACACCAACACCAATCCCCGAAGAAGAAGATCTGAGTGCGATTAATCCTGTCACAGCAGATGATCATATCCTGGGTAATCCAAATGCTGCGATTACGCTGGTTGAATACTCCGACTACGACTGCCCTTTCTGTAAGAATTTCCACGAAACTATGAAGCAAATCATGACAGAATACGGCACCGAAGGCAAAGTAGCTTGGGTATACCGACACTTCCCTCTTGAACAACTTCACCCTAACGCAGCATCCATTGCACAAGCCAGTGAGTGCGTTGCAGAGCTGGCAGGCAACGAAGGATTCTGGAAATTTACTGACTTAGTATTTGGTGAACGTACTACCAACGAACCAACACAGATGGACAGATTGGCCGAATTTGCAGTTAGCGCCGGTGCTGATGAAACCGCTTATAATGAATGTGTAGCTTCCGGAAGATATCAAGCAGCCGTAGAAGAAGATTACAATAACGCACTACAAATTGGTGCTCGTGGCACACCGTATACTGTCGTGATTGTCGGCGATCAACAGGGTGTAATAAATGGCGCACAACCATACGGCTCAGTTAAAGCTGTGATCGACAATCTATTGGGTCAAATTGAAGGAGGTAATTAGACGACTTCCAGTTTAAAAAACCGAAGCACTCTGTGCTTCGGTTTTTTAAAGCCTTTCCACTATATGGCAATAGTCACACTTATCTTTGTCACATACATTCTCCAAGTATTTACCTTCATAGATATCAACAGCTGATTTAATGATTTGTTGCTTCAAATCCTCTATTTCTTCTTTATTAACAATGAAAGACTCCTCGACTATTTGCCCTTTTTTATTTGGTTCTACAAAGGACAAAGTAAACTCTTTAGGTGTATAGCGTTCGTCGTCATAGAGAAGAAGTAGCAATGCATAAAACACCAACTGCCTTTTATATCCTCCATCTGAATTCTTTGTATTCCCCTCTATCTCCTTGCGACTCCTTGGCTTACCGGTCTTATAATCGACAACCCTAAGCAATCTTCCATCTTTATCAAAATCCAGACGATCCAGCTTTCCTGTCAAAACAACCTCAGACGGCTCTTTTAATCCGGTAGGTAAAATTACGCTTATGGCAAATTCTTCCTTTGATGACTCAGTGAGAGAGCGCACCAAGTGATCACCATAAGC
>DFPA01000039.1:4120-8245 GCA_002377025.1 Patescibacteria group bacterium UBA3527 | reverse complement strand
CGCATGGAGGATATTCTCGACCGTTCCTTTGGGGTCATTACCTACCAAGATGACGTAATGATGATATCCATCAAGCTGGCCGGTTACTCGTGGCTTGAAGCCGACAAACTCCGCAAAGCCATGGGGAAGAAAATTCCGGAGGTAATGGCGGCAGAAAAAGACAAGCTTTTGGAAGGATTGGTCAAGCATGGCATGACTGAAAACAAAGCTCTTCGGCTTTGGCAACTTATTGAACCCTTCGCCGCTTACGGTTTTAACAAATGTTTACCGGCTTCTGCACGCATACTAGATACCACAACAGGTATACCCACAACTATCGAGAAAATTCTAAGTCGTAAAAAAACGCTCAACGTTGCTTCCATAGATTCTGTTTACAAGATACAAAGTACCAAAGCTAGTCAACCTTTTAAAAACGGGAAAAAAGACATTTTTGAGATAACAACTCGCAGTGGTCGCAAAATTAAGGCTACCGGAAACCATCCATTTTTACTGTGGCAAGGCTGGACTCGTTTGGATAGACTCAAAGTCAAAGACCGCATTGCAGTACCTAGAATACTTCCAGCACCCAAAAAGCCTTCGGTTCTCAAAAACAGTGAAGCTGCCACTCTTGGATACTTAATTGCTGAGGGTAATCTTTGCCACCCACATGGAGTCTATTTCTACTCTAAGCAACCAAACGAGATTCAAGATTTTATTAAACACGCCAAAATATTCAAAAATTCCAATTTCACAATAAACACATCGAAATCTGCAGCTAGTGTGTATGTGGGACAAAAAGAAAGTCGGAAAGGAAACACTTTGCGTAAGTGGTTGGAGAAACTGGAGTTAATAAACCAAAAAGCTTCAGACAAAAGCGTACCTGATGTGGTGTTTGGTGCACGAAATGATGTCGTCGCTTGTTTCCTTGGTAAACTCTGGCAAGGTGACGGTACTGTTAGTATCAAAAACTACCAGACATACTATGCAACCAGTTCCGATAGTCTAGCTCATGATGTGCAACATCTATTATTGCGTTTTGGCATATTGAGCACAATCCACCACAAAACTTTTAAATACCGTGGTGGTACAAAAGAAGGTTGGGCGGTAGTGGTAACCGGCCATGACAACCTCTTCATATTTTCTAAACACATAGGAAAGCACTTAATCGGTGAGAAACAATCAAAACTAAAAGAACTTGTCAGTCATAGTAAGAAGAGAAAAAATGCACTGGGAAGAGGTACGTCCGATACTATACCGGCCGAAATCATCGAAACTATTCGCTCAAAGATGCAGGCACAGGGAATATCTGCTAGAGAATTGGCCAACAAGACCGGAATCGCTGAAAGACTTTTGTACCGAAGTAAAAATAAGACCGGATATACAAGAGAAACGCTTAAGAAAATTGCTGTGTATTTGCAATCTATCGAATTGCGCCGGTATGTTGAGTCTGATGTTTTTTGGGATAGTGTTGCATCTATTAAAAAAGTCGGCCGAGAAATGACTTACGACTTAACAGTACCGGAATTAAAAAACTTCATTGCAGACGACTTCTTTGTACATAATTCCCACGCTGCAAGCTACGGTCTGGTTGCCTATCAGACCGCCTACATGAAGGCCAACTACCCGGTGGAGTATATGTCCGCGGTATTAACGGCTGACTCGGGCGACACTGAAAAAATCTCTGAGATTATTCACGAGTGTAAGCGTATGGGTATTGAGGTATTGCCACCGGATATCAATGAGAGTTTTTCTGACTTCACGGTAGTTTCTACTAATGAAAATAATACTTCTCCTGGAAACCAGAATCATGAAAAACTACACCGACAAGGCGAATTTGAGCAGTCGACTGAGACGTATCAAGTATACGATGAGGGAGATGCGGAAAATTCAACGAAGTCGGAGGAGAAATTTCATGGTTCTGGAAGAATAAGATTTGGATTGACTACAATAAAAAACTTCGGAGAAGGTATTACAGAAACAATCATCAAAGAACGCAAGGAAAACGGCCCTTTTACTTCCTTGACTGATTTTCTCACGCGCATACACGATAAGAACCTCAACAAAAAATCTCTGGAGGCCCTGGTGAAAGTTGGAGCCCTGAGTCAGTTTGGCGAGCGCGGTACACTATTTCACAACCTGGACAACATGTTAGCCTTCAATAAAGAACAAAGTAGTGGTAAAACCAGCGGCCAAGACTCACTTTTTGGCGGTATCGATACCGCCGTAAATGAGCTTACACTCGAAGAAGCTGCACCTTTGAGTACTGAAGAAAAGCTCGTCTGGGAGAAAGAATTGCTTGGAGTGTATGTATCTGGTCACCCTCTGGATCAGTACACAGAGGAGTTGAAAAAACGCGGTGATATTAGTCTCATCAAGGCTGACGGCCGCAACGGAATTCCGGTGGTTACAGCCGGAATGGTGGAGACTGTAAGAGAACTCCTCACCAAAAAGGGAGAAAGAATGGCATTTGTAAAGCTAGCCAATAAAAAAGATGAGATAGAGATGGTTGCTTTCCCCGGCGTGTTCCAGACCGCTCGAGAACTCCTGATACCGGGCACTTGTGTGGCAGTGAAGGGCAAGCTAAACATAAGAAACGACGAACCAAGTATACTGGTAGACAAAATAAAATCTCTGGACCCGACACAAAACAAAATTGAGGTTGACAGCTCTGCCACCAAAGCATAGTATTAAAGGACAGAGATTGCGGTGGCTACCAACCATCGATGTAATTACACACGTAATTACATATGTCATTACATCTAATCTGAAAACCTGACAATGAGAGCTCCGGCCAACCGGAGAAACTCGGTGGAACCGCGGTCAAAGATCGTCCGAGTGAAAAAACAACTTCGTTGTTTTTTCACTCGGACGTTTTTTTATTCATAATGCGTTAAAACAAGTATGGAAGACAAAGATCATAAGAAGCTGGGACCCGCACTCGGACTCTACTATATAGACCCGGTGGTGGGAAAAGGCCTGCCAATGTATCTACCTAAAGGTGCGATTATTAAACATGAACTGGAAAAATTTGTTCTGGAAGAAGAAACACGACGTGGCTACAAACATGTAGCTACTCCGGACCTTGCTAATCTTGGTTTGTACGAAAAATCTGGCCATTACCCTCACTACAAGGATTCGATGTATGCCCCTATTACCATAGATGACGAGGAGTATATGTTACGCCCCATGACTTGCCCGCACCACTTCCAGATGTTTTTACATAAGCCGCGCAGCTACAGGGAACTACCGATGCGAATTGCCGAGCTGGCGCAGCTATACCGCTACGAGCAGTCGGGAGAATTGATGGGCTTGCAGCGAGTACGATCGTTTTGTTTAGCTGATGCGCACATTATTTGTAAAGATGAGGAAGAAGCCGTAAGAGAAATAAACGACGCACTCGACCTCATTGAGTACATGGCTGGAGTATTTGGTTTAGAACTAAACAAAGACTACCGCTACCGTTTGTCTCTTGGAGACCGCTCCAATACCGAAAAATACTACGACGACCCCGCAGCTTGGGAAAAGAGTGAATCACTGATGCGAGAAGCCATGAAGGCACGCGGCAGCGAGTTTGAAGAAGCCACCGATGAAGCCGCCTTCTATGGACCAAAAGTTGACGTCCAAATGAAAAATGTAAACGGCAAAGAAGATACGGCCTTCACAGTACAGTACGACTTCTGTATGCCTGATCGATTCAAACTCGAGTATATTGATAAAGATGGTGAGAAGAAAAAGGCTTTCGTGGTACACCGCTCATCTATCGGTGCGATAGAGAGAATAATGGCTTTCCTGATAGAGAAATACGAAGGCGCCTTCCCACTCTGGCTTTCTCCGGAACAAATACGAGTATTGCCGGTTGCAGAAGCTCACAATGAGTATGCACAGAGCGTTGTCGAGAAACTAAAAGAAGTCGGAATCAGAGCCGATATAGATGACTCCGGCGAATCCTTGGGTAAGAAAATTCGTAATGCCAAAGAAGATAAATTGCCGTACTTCGTCGTTGTTGGCGACAAAGAAATGGAGAGTGGTATTCTCACACTTGAAGTACGAGATGGCAGCAAGATTGAAGCTGGTCTAGAAGAAGTGATTGCCAAACTGCAAGAAGAAATCAAGAGCAGATCACTCTAAACAAAAAATCCCTAGGGT
>DFPA01000039.1:0-3794 GCA_002377025.1 Patescibacteria group bacterium UBA3527 | reverse complement strand
ACCCTAGGGATTTTTTGTTTAATCGGAAAGTTCGGAAAATCTACTTGGTTATGAGTTTGATAGCTTTCATTATCGCCACCTTGACCGCTTCGTTTTCACTCTGATAAGTACCATCAAGAGCGGTAGTTAGAGTTTTGATAACTTCGTGCAGTTCTTCATTCGTAAGATTAGCAGATTTTTCACGAAGGAAGTTGGAAACTTTCGCTTCCCCTCCTTGTCTTTCTCTGTAGAGGGCATCCAGGTCAGTGGCTGCGTCCATCAACGCTACCATCGGTCGATGTCCGATAAGACCACAGGCTGAACTAAGATTTCCATCGATTATCGCCTCAGCGAGTGAACCGGCCACAACCGGTGTAGATGGCAAATCAAACGGATCAGTATCATCATCCAGAATGGACTGTACTCGATCGAGATTCAAAATTACCCAACCATCTTCGCTCGGATAATTTTTCCTGGCAGCCACAATTACTTTGTCGAGAGTGGCAAGCTGTTCTTCCGCTTCATACTTACGTTCAATAAAACGTATTACATCGCTGGAGATAAGGGCTTCGTTTTTGTGCGCATACTCTTCCAACTCGCTCATTTCTTCCACGGCTTCTTTGTGTGAAGCATAGCCAACAGTTGGCAGATTGTTGGGTGCTACCGGTGCTTCGGTTGCTTCTGCTAAATAAGCTTCAGCGGCCGATTGATGTTCTGTTTCGTCGATTTCGCTAGTCGATAAGTCGTTTATTGACTTTTTTTTGGGGAAAGCACCAGCTAGAGAAAATCCGAAAAACTTATCTTCTTTAACTGTGAATATATAAGCGACAAACATTCCCCACATCGCCAGTAGGATATAGAACAGCAATGTGAGAAACGGCCCCGCTTCGAATCCGGTGTACGGTACTTGTGTAAGAGAAATACCGGCTACACGTGGTTCTTGGTCACGAGTAGAGAGGAGAATAACAGTATCCTCCATTTCGATATCAATATCACAAGAGCGTTTATATTTGCCGCGCTCAGTCACCATTGTATAAGTGGTGGGTTGAGTAGGATACACACGAATAGAACCCTCTTGAGCTTCATCACGGTTGCCGGCTTCAAAAATTTCATCACCATTTTCGTCACCTTCGTAGATAGTTGCTTCGTAGGTGTTACGATTATTATCCCAAGAGAGAGTCACCGCTTGTCCGGGCACTATGATAGTGTCTGAAGCTTCAAGATCACAACTGGGACGAGGACTACCACCTCCACCACCGGTCGTCACGGAAACTCCTTCACTACAAGTTACAGTGTTACCGGCAGCATCACTGGCGGTTAGTGTATAGGTGGTACTGTCTGAAGGCGATACAGTTGTAGAACCGTCCACGGCTACAGAACCGATGCCATTGTCGATAGATACGCTTGTGGCATTGGTAGTACCCCAGCTTAAAGTAGTGCTACCGCCACGACGAAATGAGCTCGGGCTAGAGTTGAAGTAGTCACAAGATAGACCGCTCACTGTACCAACAGTAATAGTCTCAGTACAGGTATCGGTGCCGCCCGCTCCTGTAGCGGTAAGAGTATAGGTAACATCGGAAGACACGCTTACAGAGGTAGAGCCATCAACAGCCACAGAACCAACTCCGTTGTTGATAGATACGCTTGTTGCATTGGTAGTATTCCAACTCAATGTAGCAGTTCCACCACCGCTAGAGAAATGTGTCGGTGAAGCGGTAAATGCGTCACAAGTGGGTGCGGCAGTAGAAGTAGTATTGACTGTCACCTGACAAGTACTGGTATTGTCCGCATAAGCACGAACAACGAAAGTTGTATTGCCATTAACTGTCACTGTCTGAGAGCCAGTGCTAGAGACATTGCCATAGCCAACTAGCTCTACACGGTGTGCACCAGTTGTCCCCCAATTAAGCGTTACAGAACTACCCGAAGCCACAGTTGTAGCAGAAGAGTTCAGATAATCACAGCGAGCGATATCAGGACTTGGTGTTTCTGGTTCTGGACTTGGGCTACTTGGTGCCTCTCCAGGACCTCCACAACAACCTCCATCTTCAGAGGATCCAAAAGCAATAGCTTGTGCTGGAACAATAACAGCAAAAGCTGCATAAGCAACAAACACAAAAAGTATTGCAGTGGCAACTTTTTTAATAATTGTAATGTTATTCATAGTTACATTCTTATTCATAACCTTAGTATTCTTACCTATACTCATACGCAAGAATATTCAAGGTGGTGAGGGCGATGTTTGTCGCCCTCACCAAGAGGCCTCAGAGACCAAGCGAAGCGCACCGCTGCTTGCCGAGCAGGCAAGCAGCGTTGTCGGATGGGATCCGCTTGACGCGCCGCAAATACGACGTGTCCGAGCTGGTCCATACAGAGCGGTTCTCCTCGTTACAGAGGGTCACCGTCCCTCGAACCATCCGCGCCGGGATGCAGATCTCGCGCTCGTATCCGCGCGAAGTCTGTCTCCAGAGCGAGGCCTGCTGCCGCCAGGAAGTGATGACCTTTCCGGTCACCGCCTCCCGCGGAGCAACTCGCCCCTTGGCCAGCACCAACCCTGAAGGGCGGCTGGCCAGTGCGGTCAAGCAGACCATGTCGACTGGCGTTGGTGCCAGGGACCCGACGTAGTCGGGCTTGTTGGTTTGGACGCGCTGCGTGTCACAGGCGTCCCCGACCTGACAGTATTCGCCGGCGTAGACTGGTGTGTACCAGCCGGGAGTACCAAACCCGAGAGCCAACGCAAGTGCCTTTAGAAGCTTTTTCATGGCTTCCTCCATTTCTGTGCCGCTACTGCGGCGGTTTCGATGAACGCTCTTCTTCAGAGCGTTTGTTATAGGTACCCAACGGATACTTATAAGCAAACGTTCTGCGAGCCAGCCCTAGTTTTGGCGGATGCCAAAACTAGGGCTGGCTTGCCATTTCCAGTACGGAAATTAAAGAAAAATGTGACGAGAGCTGAACTATATCTCCATGATAATAGCACTCTTTGCGCTTTATGTCAAGGGTTTTATAGGCTACAAAGGTCGTTTGGAAACCAAGGAAGCCTCCACCATAAATCGATCTTCTTTGGCACCAAAGCTCTTGCAGGTGGCCAGAGTCAACTTCCCTCTTGTGGTATCCAGAGGTACTGTCACCTCGCTGGCCTTTGCCTCGTAGACCAAATCAACTCGATAAACATACTCGGTGTCTGTGGAGTATAGCCTTATAGTATCTCCCCATTTAAGATTTTGGATACCGTTAAAAGCCTGGAAGTTTTTATTCAGAATATTCGGTAGATAGCTAGAATGTCCCAAAATAAAGATATTGCCGGTATTTTGGAAATCTGCTGAATCAGGATGACGTACCGCGCCTTCGAGCAAAGCGGCATCCAAGTCCTCCACCTTGCGAGAAACCGGATTTAATACCGCAACTTCCTTATCTAAGTCATCAAATGCGATGCGCACAGGGTATGCGGCTGCACTAAGGTTGGCTGGTTCAAAATTATTTACCCTCTCTTCATCTTTTTCATCGCTCAAGACCGTAGCCTCTTCTTCGCTCAATACGACATCCTTAGGTTCCGGATAGAAATCCAGCATGTAAAGGAAAGCGTAGGTGAGAAAAACAACCACGAAAAAAGCCATCGTGAACGGAAAAGCCCGCACTCGCAACTGCTCTAACAGTTCATCGAAATTCTCCGGAGATTTCATAAAATTAGTTTAATAAAAATATTGTATCTAAGGTATTGACCCAGCCCGATGGCTGTGTCTTATAGATATAGAAATGATTGCATGATTATACGGGCTGGGTTGACATTTGTCAAGATTATGTTAGTGTTAAGG
>DFPA01000034.1:6259-20435 GCA_002377025.1 Patescibacteria group bacterium UBA3527 | reverse complement strand
GCCGCACTTTTGCGGTTACAATCTTCTTCCTCAAGGTGGTGGTAGCGATTATGGAGAATATTCGCCAAAACGTAGAATCCGATAAAGCCAGCTGCTACAGCAAGGCCGCCAAGACTAGGACTTAGTTTAAGAGTTTCAGGAATAAGCTCAAAAAGTACTAAGCTCAAGAAGATGCCAACCGCAACAGGTACTACAAACTTCTGCATACCGTCTAGACGACGATTGTCTCCAAAAAAGAAGACACCCACCAGGGAAGTGAGGGTAATAGCTAGAGCTGCTAGTATTGCTTCAAACATATATCAATATTTTCAGTAAAATAATCAAATGAATTGAGTGGTAATTGTGAAGTGGTGCTTAGACAACTAAAACTACTCAAAGTTAAAATGCAAATCATTTGCATTTGCAATGTTACCCCACCCTCTGCTAAAATGCAAATGATTTGCATTTATGAATTTTAAACTCACTAAAAAGCGCCAGGCCATACTAGCTTTGCTCAAAAATTCTGGCACAACCCTATCTGCACAAGACATTTTCGAGCGGGTTGATGATATGGATTTGACTACGGTTTACCGTAATTTGGATCTTTTCGTTAAGGAAAAAATGATTACCAAAGTTGTACTTAACACAGATGAGGATTTGTATGAATATCAGAGTGAGCCTCATCACCACGCTGTCTGTACCGACTGTAACAAAGTAATTCACTTCTCTGCTTGTACAGAAGACTTAGAAAAGCTTCTCCGAATCAAAGACTTTAATATCGAAAACATAGAAGTCACAGTGCGTGGCACTTGCAGACATAAGAGAGTTTAGATAGTGAGCGTTAAGGCGTGGGCGTGGTTGTCGTGCGGAAATTATTGGGGAAAACCGATAATTGGCCATTTTTCAATGATGATACTATTGACACATAGTCAATTCATTATCAGATGTAAATTTTTTGTATAAATTATGATTCCGGCCATTATTGGTGCAATACTCTTGCTCGGTGGAGCAGGAACAACCGCAGTAGTCGCAGACAATGCTAAGCCAGGTGACGCTCTTTATGGCGTAGACCGAGCTGTGGAAAGTATGCGATTAGCTCTTGCTGGTGAAGACAGCAAGAATGAACTTAAAATTCGTTTTGCCGAAGAACGACTCGAAGAAGTGGAAGAACTTATCGATGAATCTTCAAATGATGATGCGGCAGAAAATTCTGACGATAACAACGCTACCAGTTCTGATGATTTGTCCGATGACGATTCAGAGCTAGATGAGCAGGAAGTAGAAAATGTAGAAGTAGGCCTGCAACTTGCACTTGATATTCTTACAGAATTAAGTGTCGACAAAGAAGCCAATCCGGGTCTTAGCACTGCTATAGATCGTCTACTTGACAACCTAAATACACAGATTGTCTCTCTGCCAGAAGATGTAGATGTGCGTCTTGATTCAAATGACTTAGAAACAGACGAAGACGGCAGTGTCGGTCGTACCGAAATCAAGCTTGATGTGAAAAAGGATGGCAAAACCAAAATTGAAACACGTGCCAATGGCGAGCGAGTACGCATCGAAATCGATGACGACGGTGAAGTTAATATTCGCGTCCAAGAAGACCGTCGGGGGTCCAATTCGGGCGAAGAACACCGTCTTGATTCAGACATACGCAGTGAAAGCCGATTTCGTTCTGATAGAGCCGAGTTTGAATTCGACTCTGATGAGCGTTCTTCAGATGACGATGATGAAGATAAAGATGCCGAGGATATTCGTAAAGACCTTGAAGATGCACAAAAAAGATTAGAGAAACTACAAGAACGAGAGGATAAAGATGATGATGAAAACGATGACAACGACGATTCGGGGTCAGATAGAGAGGACGACGATGACGATAAGGATGACGATTCATCAGTTTCTAGATCGGATGACGATGAGGATGATAATGAAAGAAATGACTCAAATAATGACTCCCGGTCAAGGAGCGATGATGAATAGTATTTTCTGACCAAACAAAAAGAAAAGGACTGCATCACCGAAGCGATGCAGTCCTGCGAAGTCGACTTGTCGTCGCTGTCAGCGATGGTCGCCCATCGCAGCCATCGCCAGCAGTTCGCCGAGACCGCCGCCCATCTCGTCATCTTCGTTGTCCGAACGTTAGTTGGCGACCACGTCCCAGTTTTCGAGCACGGTCACCCCGCTGCAGTTCTTGGATTCGGGCACCTGCGTCATCAGGGCGTCGAAGAAGATGCTGCGCACCATCATCATCCGCTCCTTCTTGGTGAGGAACTCCCGTTCGGCTGCGACGACCTCATCGCCCAGCTCATCGAGCAGGTTGTGCAGATGACGCAGATGGACGGGAACGGAACCGATGACCTCACCACCCTTCTTCTTGGATCCACTGGCTGACGCCTTCGGCTCGGACGTGCGGGCGAGGTGCTCGGCGATGCGTTGGGCTATGTCGAGTTCTTTGGTGTTGTCCGTCATTGGATGTCTCCTCTGTGTTGACGGTTGATGGAAATGGTGAACAAATAAATACGAGCATAATGCTATAATATTTTATACATTTGTCAAGCTCTTATACTAGTCCAGCATATTTGACGCTACTACAAGTTCGAGGCTTTGCCTCGAACTCTCGAACTTGTCTCATTTATATCTACATTGGTGACCGATTCCTCGCTAGGTCTACAAACAGCAACAGCTGGAACACTTCTGTGTATCCAGCTGGCTGATTTGTGACCCCACGGGGGATGATCCCGTGGTTTCTAAGTCATTACATTCCTAAGAACCACTGGACGCAGCTCGACTGTTTTATTTTCTTGAAAAGGAAAATAAAACATGTCTCCGCTGGTTCAATTCCCATGTAACAGTGCGAAGGCACTGTTACTCGTAGGGTCACGAACAGAAAAGGCCTATGCTTGCGCATAAGCTCTTTTCTGTACTCGTGACCCCACGGGGAATCGAACCCCGATTTCCAGAATGAAAACCTGGCGTCCTAGCCGTTAGACGATGGGGCCGGACTGGTCCTAAGACCAGTCCGGCCCCATCAGTGTAGAGCAGATTAGTCTCAAAACGTGGCAAAATAATACCAAAAAACCGAAAAAATGCTAGGGATGGCCCGGCTAAACTTGTGAACGAAGCATATGTTCATTTCAATAATACTTTTTTACAACAAGATGATCGAAGCTAGTCCAAGAAAAGAAAGGAAACCAAAGACGTCGGTGGCGGTGGTAATGAAGATGGTCGCAGAAGTGGCCGGGTCTTTGCCGTAGTATTTCATAAGGAGTGGTACAAGAGCTCCGAAAAAACCGGCGATTACTAGGTTGATTATCATTGCCACGCCAATAACTACTCCAAAGAGATAATTTTGATTCAACAGATAGGCAACAGATGATACTAATACACCAATAATGATACCATTGATAAAACCTGCCACGACTTCATTTTTTATAGCATGCCAGCCATTGCGTAGTTCTATCTCGCCTATAGAAATACTGCGTACCATCACAGCCAGACTCTGTGCAGAAGCATTACCTCCCATGCTGGCAACAATCGGCATGTAGATAGCGAGAAGTACGAGACTGTCCAGAACGTTTTGAAAGAGACTTACTACTCCGGCTGCCAAAAAGCCGGTAGCCAAGTTTATAATTAACCATTTGTAACGACGATTTACTTTACTCCAAGCACTGTCGCCGGCTCTCTCGGCATCGGCCACACCGGCAAAGTTGTACAGAGAAGCTCCGGGATTTTTTCCAAACAGTTCCAAGGCTTCTTCTGCATAAATAACTCCCACTACACTATTGTCGGTATCGAGTACCACAACCTTCCCGTTGCCTGTGTCTTTGAAGGTACTTACCACCTCCTTCAAATCGGCCTGATAAGAAATGGTAGGTACTTCTTTTACAAAGCCGTCAAGATTTTTTTTATTACTCTCTCGTACCAGACTACTAAAAAGCACCTCTCCAACAAACTTTCCGTTTTTGTGCACAAGTATCTCAGGCAATCTCTTAACCTCTTTGTAGTGCTCTCCGATGGCGTCAGCGGTTTCTCCTATGGAAGTATCTCCAGAGAGAAGTAGGTAGTTGAAATTTAATAAGTGAAGCTCGGCCTTGGGATGAAAGCGGAGAAAGTATTCCGCGCGCTCTTTTAGGTCACTTTGCAGGCGAGTAGCGATATTTTTGCGACGACGTTGATTGCGCATACGGGCCAAGATATTTTCGGCCTTTTGCAAGTCGAAGTGGTCTAGAAGATGGAGAATTTCATCGGTATGCAGCTCCTCCAGGATGCTTTGTTGAACGTGGGGAGAAAGACGTTCAAAAGCAGATGCTTGTTCATCGAGGGTGAGGTTACGAAACATTTTTAGACGCTCACTTTTATGATAGGTGAGTTCGCGAGCTAGGAATACTGCTGGAAGAATTTTACTTACCATACCTAGATTATACAGATGAATGTTTTGTAAATATGTCAGTTTCCCCTATACTAACTCAATGAAAACAAATATATCAGATGAGTATGTAGCTCATGAGCACAATAATTCTGCACTGGCAGACTATTTTAAGGAGATAATTTATGGCGGTATTGATGGTATCGTAACCACTTTTGCGGTAGTGGCCGGCTTTTCCGGTGCTGCGCTTTCATCGGACACTGCCGTGCAGATGTCTTTTTTGGTAGTTCTTCTTTTCGGGCTCGCTAATCTTTTTGCCGACGCTGCTTCTATGGGTCTCGGTAACTTTCTTTCCGTGCGTTCAGAGAAAGATTTGTATTATGCGGCTAGAGAGAAAGAAGTGCAGGCGGTGCGCAACGAGACTGCTTCAGAACATGCGGAAACAGTAGCTATTATGCAAGAAAAGGGTTTTACTCCAGAACAGTCTGAAACTTTAGCTTCCATATATCAAACAAATGAAGAGTACTGGGTAGATTTTATGATGGCACATGAGCTGGAGATGTCCGATCCGCGAGGTGAAAACGAAGTTTTTACCGGTTTGGCCACCTTCCTTTCCTTTATGGTATTTGGAGCCATCCCTTTGTTGCCGTTTATTTTGCAGAGTGAAGGTGACGCGAGGGCGGCATTCATACTTTCTTCTCTAGGTACCTTGCTGGCCTTAGTGGCCCTAGGGTTGCTTAAATGGCGAGTGGTGGGAGCTAAGCTCATTCCGTCTTTGTTTGAGGTGGTGACGGTGGGTTCAGTGGCGGCCGTTCTGGCATTTTCTGTCGGTACTTTCTTTAATTTGTAGGGGTTTTGTACATAGTTTTACAGAGGGTTATCCTCGGGGTTTTACACAGGTTTATGCACAGTTTGGCTCAGAATAAGGCTATCTATAGGCTATTGACGAATTTTGACGGTAGTCTAAGCTCTAGATAGGACTCTGTTGTATTTAATACCAAGGGAAAGTCGCTTGCGGCTCACCCTTAAGAGTCCAAGCTCTACGTTGTACAGCAAAAGGCACTCCTTCAGGAGTGCCTTTTGCTTGAAATTGCACACAGCATACACAGAACTTTGTTGCGCTTCAGTATAATCCTCATCGTATACCTACATACGACTCGTTCTATTGCAACCATGTGCGCAATTACCCTGTTTCTTATGTGACTAAATATTTAGCGGGCTTTGAGGTGAATATAAATGTCTTCAAGGGCTTTGACAGCGTCACCGGCCGAGATGTTGTTTTGGTGATACTTTACATTGGTACAATCACCAGCGGCCCAGATACCCGGCACGGAGGTCTTTTGGGTCCAGGGGTCGATAATTATGCGCTTATACTCGTCTAGTTCCACAACATCTTCTACCAAGCTAGTGTTGGGCACCATACCTATTTCCACGAATACTCCTGCTACAGAGAGTTCTTTCTCGTCACCACTGCCCATGTCTTTGTATTTGAGGCCAGTAACAAACTTATCACCTACGATTTCCGTTGTATCTGCATTTAGGATACCGGTCATGTTCTCATGCTCCAGAACCTTTTTTACGGTTACAGGGTCAGCTTTGTACTCTGCTCCTCGATGTAGAAGAGTGACACTTTTTGTATATGCAAGAAGTTGTGCTGCTGTTTCAAAACCAGCGTTGCCACCTCCAATTACTACCACATCTTGTCCGGAGAATAGGGGGCCGTCACAAGTGGCACAATAAGTGAGACCTTTATGTTCGAAGTCTGCCGCACCTTTAGCTTTGAGACGGCGTCTATCTGAGCCACTGGCGACAAGTATTGCGGCTCCTTCCGATTCGATACCATCGTCGGTAGTTACTAAGAAGTGATTATCAGTCTTAGTGACTCTGGTAGCTAAGGCATTCTTTATCTCCACCACATCGTCGGCATATTTCTCAAGATGTTCACGAAAGGACTTGGCCAGGTCAGCTCCGCTAATACTTGGGGTCCCTATCCAGTTTTGGATATCAGGTGAGACGGTACTTTGTCCGCCCCACTCTTTGGTTATGAAGAGGGTTTTGAGACGCTTACGTGAAGCATACACACCCGCAGCTGTTCCGGCTGGTCCACCACCGATGATGATTAAATCGTACATAAGTTCAGTAATATTTTTAGAAGTATAAACCAGACAATTATAACTGTTTAAGTAAGGAAATACAAAAAGAAATCAATCGCAAGTGATTGATTTCTTTTTGGACTCCACTGTGCTCTGGAGTCCGTTATTTTTGCTAGCAAAGCTTGACTACTTAAGTTTACTTCTTCGAAGAAACGCAGGTACGGGCGTCAGGTTTCTAATTTGCTACGCTCATAAGAACCTCCTGCCCGGACTCGACCGTTTTTCTTTCTAGGAGAGGAAAGAAAAATATGTCTCCGTCTCTAAAAACTAGAAAACAGTGCGCAGGCACTGTTTTCGTTAACGTTTTTAGCCCCACTCCTACGGACTGGTGCGCCTACTTAAGTTTACTTCTTCGAAGAAACGCAGGTACGGCGCCCCAGTCCTCATCATTTTCTTCGTCCATTTCATCGACTGGCTTAGGTTCCTTAGATGGTGCTGGTTCAGATTTGGACACCACCGGCTTTTCTTCAGCCGTGACCTCATCTTTATTGGTGGAAAGGGAGTTAAAAATTCGTCCTCTTGCACTTGCTTCTTCACTGTTTCTGTCATTCCGTGCAGCTCGCACTACCGTATCACTGCGACTGGTTTCCGGCTCCGGGAAGCCGGTAGCGATTACTGTTACCTTGACCTCGTTTTTCTTCAACTTGTCATCCTTGATAGCTCCAAAGATCACTTTAGCGTGTGAGTCTATAGATTCAGTGATTACTCTCGCTGCGTCCTGAATTTCGAGCATACCCAGATCATCACCTCCGGCTATTGCAAATAGTACTCCCTTGGCTCCGGTAATAGAGACTTCAAGCAGTGGCGAATTGATAGCTTTTTGTGCCGCTTCTTCGGAACGTTTCTCTCCGGTTGCTAAGCCAATACCCATAAGTGCAGAACCGGCGTTTTCCATAACGCTACGAATGTCAGCGAAGTCAACATTGATGATACCCGGCATAGTAATAAGATCGGAGATACCTTCTACTGCTTGTTTTAAGATATCGTCACACATAGCGAAGGCGTTTTTGACAGTAGTTTCTTTATCCACGATCGCCAACAACCGGTCGTTTGGAATAATTATAAGAGCATCGACTTCTTTCTTGAGTTCTTCGATACCCTGCAAAGCCATACGCATACGCTCCTGACCCTCAAACAAGAATGGTTTTGTTACCACTCCCACCGTCAAAGTACCTAGCTCACGAGCAATTTTAGCCGCTACTGGTGCAGCTCCTGTACCAGTACCACCACCCATACCGCAAGTGATGAATACCATGTCTGTACCCTTAAGCGCATTGGCAATTTCTTCGCGCGTTTCCTCAGCGGCACGGCGACCCATGTCGGGATTACCGCCCGCACCAAGTCCTCTGGTGAGGTTCTTTCCGATGTGAATTTTCTTTTTCGCTAATGAATGGTGGAGGTCTTGTGCATCGCTATTTATTGCCACGAACTCCACGCCGCGAATCTTAGAAGCAACCATGTGGTTTACTGCATTGCTTCCAGAACCACCGACGCCCACCACACGAATTCTGGCAAAGCTCTCTACGTCAGATTTAATCTGTTCCATAATAAATAGTTAGTTAAACTAATACCTCCAAAAGATGTAGCGAAACTTACATTGAGTCACTAACCTTGCACATATAATACAGGGGTATAAAAAATCTGTCACCATATTGACAGAACTGAGATTCGTGTGATTGACGAAAGGGTAATTCAAGGAAGAAATTGACTAAACCAAGCAAGGATATTTTTCTTTGCTTGCTTTGCGATACTAAGTCCGGACACTGCGTCATTGTCATTTGCGCCCCACATACAAAGACCATAGGCAACCGCCCATGAAGCATCCTTGATTTTCCCATTTTGTCCCGGGTCGAGAGTAGCAACACGTGAAGGCAGCCGAAGAGAAGACTTTGCCAAGTCTTCCACGTTAGAAAGTCCAGAACCACCACCAGTCAGTATAATGCCGGCGGGTAAGAGACCGTCACGCTTGATTCGTTTCAGATGACTGTCGATAAGCTCGAATATATCCGAAAGTCGAGCGGAGATAATTTCCTCAAGTTTACGTTTTGAGTAATTGACACTGCTTATTCCACCTCGTTTGATTTTTTCAGCCTCTTCCAGCGGTATTTTCAAGCCGAGTGCTATGTCGTTGGTTATGTCATTGGAGCCAATTGGAAAAACTTTAATTGATATTGGAATAGTATTCTCAAACACTGCGATAGAGACCGTTTCAGCGCCAATGTTTGCCAATATGCAGCCGGCACGTTTTTGTGCTTTGGTAAGCATTACGAAACTTGCGGCCAATGGTGCTGCTAGCACGTCTTCTACGATAATACCGATATTCTCAATAACATTAACGATGTTATTTATGTGTTGTTCGTAGGCTGTGACAAACATCGACTCGACAGTCAGCTTGGTACCCTTAAGTCCGTGCGGTTGTCCAAGTACCGGCTCGTTATCTACTGTGTATGAAATAGGTATGGCGTGGAGGATTTTACGATTGGGAATGGAATTTATTATACGATCCTCACTGTCTTGCATAGCTTTGTCAACGTCGGCTTGAGTAATTTCGGAATCAGCTCTTGAAGTAATAACTTCACCGTGGCTCATAATTTCATCGAGACCAACACTACCCACTGAAACATAGGC
Organism: Patescibacteria group bacterium UBA3527; assembly: GCA_002377025.1. Classification (GTDB taxonomy): domain Bacteria; phylum Patescibacteriota; class Minisyncoccia; order Phycocordibacterales; family UBA918; genus OLB19. The sequence goes on along the minus strand of DFPA01000034.1, from coordinate 11,306 downwards.
TTTCTTAATTTCCACCCCAGCTACTTTTTCGGCCTGCAAGACTGCGCTACGTACGCTACGTACCACATCGCCTTCATTAACAATGTAGCCGTTGCGTAAGCCACGACTTTCAGCAAATCCGGTGCCGATTATTTTTGGGAGTGAACGTTCTTGTTTTCCCTCAGCACACCTAACCACCACTACCTTCACTTGGTAGGTACCGATATCAACCCCCGCTACAATACGGCCTTTCATGACTCAATTGTATCACCGTTTAGGGCTAAAAAATAAGGGTATAAACACTATTTAATGGAAAATCTTTTGAGCAAGTTTTGTTCCTTGGTCTCCATGGCAGCGCCATGATCCATACCCTTTAGGTGTAAACAGCCGTGTATAAATAAATAGGCAATGTAACCTTTTTGGGAAAGATTGAAATCACGGTATTCCTTGGCAGCAGCTGACTCACATATAAAAATTTCGCCCACGTTTTTATCCAAAGGAAATGATAGTACGTTGGGTACATAGCTTTTATTACGAGTCTCTTGATTTATGCGCCGAGCACGTTTCTCTCCCACAAATACTAAGGATAAATCATACTTCTTACCCAAAACCACCTCAGCCATTTGTTCATACGGTAGCTTGGTGTAGCTTTTGGTCGTATGTCTAATGGTGGTTGACATGAGTTAATTATACAAAAGAAAACCGGACTAAGTGATTAGTCCGTCTTTCTATCTGCGTTGATCGGTGATCTTACCCAGCTTGAGATTCTTTTCGTAAAGCGCTTTCTTATCAAGCTTCTTTAATCGAGCCATTCTGCGTACGTTTTGACTCTTTGTGCGGCTGTAGTAGCGATTGCCACGCATACGACGTACGATACCTGACCCCTGCATTCTTTTAGTGAAGCGGCGAATTACATTCGCGTTGCTTTCGTTATTATTCTTTTCTACCTGTACGTTTATAGGCATAGTGCAGGGAACTATACCATGTTGAATACTAGGCCGCAACTACGTTTCTGGAGCGAGATAATCTGGCAGGGAGAGAGGCGATAGTCACGTGTTCTTGGTTGCGAGCTTTCATGTCACGGAGTATGACAGTGCCATCGACATATTCTTTTTGTCCCATTATTACCGTGTATCGCACACCTTTCTCTTCCGCGTCGCGTAACTGCGTACTCAAAGAGTCGCTGGCTAAATCTTGATATACAGCAATGCCGTTTTGACGGAGTTGGTCTACCAGTAGAAGAGTTTTTACTTTTGGCAGCGAGCCAAGCTGTACCACATAGACTGACGGTTTTTTGGTTACACTGCTCTTTGGTAGTCTCCCCGGCAATTTTCTGTTTTTGAAAATGACGACAGCGCCAGCGGCCGGTATCTCTTGGCGTAGATGTTCTATCATGAATGAATCATAACGACCGCCGTTTATGGCTATAGACTCCCCGTCTTCTTGGTTGTCCGAAGCGTCGATGCAGAAGATGGCGTCAGAGTAGCATTTGTTGTGGCCAATGAGCTTTGGATCTATTTCGTATGGTGTTTCACTCATGTCCATGTATTCGATAATTTCACGGAAGTGACGGCGACTTTGGTCGCTTAAGTACTCGAGTGGGTTGGGGGTTTTATACGCCAGTTCGTGGTCTTTCTCGATAAGGTGCATAAGTGCACTACAGACACTGTCTTTCATTTTCTCGCGAGCTTCCGGTGGCATATCAATCAAGCGTTTTTTCAAGAAATTGTTTAACTCTCGATAGTAACGAGCACCGGAATCTCTGTCACCGAGGGAGTTGATGCGCACAACGTGGTTTTTGCGTCCAAGCTCTGTGAGTATCGCGCTGGATGTCTGTATTAGTACCGCTTCAGCAATACTCTTCGGGACACCGAAGATTTGCAGTGAAAGAGCGGTGTCGCCACTGCGCGGCACAGAATCTAGTGAGTAGAAAAAAACCGGAGCCTCAAGGCTGTGTAGGTTGTTATCGGCGAAATTCTTAGCACCATTACTTAGAATGCCGTAGATAGAGTCAAGTTTACGATCAGCTGCTGAGAGGTTGTGTTGCAATGGTTGTTTACAGCTCTTGCAAACAGGATGTTTTTGCCAAACAGAAAGAGGGGTGAAACCAAAATACTCGGCTGTATTGATAGCGGTGCGAAGGGTGTCTGTTGTACTCGATTTCATGTTTTGTGTAATTAAAACTCGTAATGTCCCGGTTGCCACTCTATTTTACTTGGTGGAAAAAGCCGTACCAGTGCCTTACCAATAATCATATCTTCAGGCAGATTACCCCATATTCTTGAGTCGGAGCTATTGTCACGGTTGTCTCCCATAACGAAATATTCCTCTTCGCCCAGTGTTACATTGGTACGAGTCGCCTTGTTCATAGTTTGTATATATGGTTCCTCAAGAACAAAACCTTCAGGATTTGATGAGTTGATTATGGTCACAATGTCGTTTTCGATTTGGATGGTTTCGCCTGGAAGGGCGATGATTCTCTTTATAAAGTACTGAGAAGGGTTCTTGGGATAGCGGAATATCACTACATCTCCTCGAGATGGCTTTTCAAAACGGTAGGAAATCTCATCCACGATAAGATACTCGGCATTATGAAAGGTATTTTCCATGGAATCACCCGACACTATGAAAGGTTGTGCGATGTACAAACGAATGGGAATTACTATCAGTAGTGCGATGACAACAAATTTAACAATTTCTCGCACGGGATGTTCCTCAGGATTGTTGTTTATTGATGGAAGTTTGAAAGAACTAGGAAGCATATCTCTAAAATTCCACCCATTATACGAAAAACTGAAGAGCAAGACAAATTTGGGGTCACGGGCGGCAAAAGCGAAGCTTTTGCCGCCCGTGACCTTTCAGATATCCTCTTTTTGCATTATGATTTCAGTATGTTTTATGTTTTTGGTTTGGGAAACCCCGGTAAGGAGTACAACAAAACTCGTCACAATATTGGGCGTGACGTTCTTTTGTCTGTAGCAGAGAGTGAAGGAAACACGTCGTGGCAACATGACAAATACGCCAATGCCCAAGTAACTAGGTTAAGTCTGGGACATAAGCCGGTGGAATTTTGGCTCCCTGAGACTTTTATGAATCGTTCCGGTGAAACTGTGGCTTACGTGAAGAAGGAGGTCGATGCAAACGACTCGCAGTTTTTGGTGGTGTATGACGATGTGGATTTACCTTTGGGCGAAGTGAAGGTCTCTAGAGGTAAGGGAGACGGTGGACACAATGGCATCAAATCAATCATTAAAGCACTGGGCAGTAAAGACTTTGTGCGTATAAGAATCGGTGTAGCACCGAAGAGTCTCTGGACAGGCAAGACTGCCCGCCCTTCAGGTCACAATTTATCTAAACATGTACTGGGTAAGTTCGGCTACTTTGAACGTAGCAAGGTAGAAGATCTTGCCAATATAGTTACCAACATACTCAAAGTGATAGTAAGCGAAGGGGTAGACACGGCAATGAATCGGTTTAATTAACCAGAAGAAACAAAAGCGCGCCGTAGGCGCGCTTTTGTTTCTTCTGTGTCCAATGTTATTGGGCTAGGGTAAGAGTCATTTTCTGATCTTTTGGTTCAAATAGTGCAATTTTGAATTTATAAACATTACCAAGTGATAACTTAGAACGAAGATCAGCCTCGTTCTCAAATTCTGAGATGTGTACCAATCCGGCTACACCTTCCTCGATAGAGGCTAGGGCACCATGCTTGTTGTACTTAATAACGACACCTTCCACTTCTTGTCCTTTTTCGTATTTAGAAGCTGCTTCTTCCCATGGGTTAGACTTCAATTGTTTAATAGAGAGTGAGATTTTGTCATCTTTTACTTCAATCACCTTCACGTCCACTTTGTCACCCACCTTATATAGAGAACGAGTGTCCTCTACCAAGCCCCAATCCAGCTCTGAGATGTGTACCAATCCTTCCAGACCATCTTCGATCTTTACGAACACACCAAAATCCACAGCGCCGGTCACTTCTCCGGAGAGTACGTCACCCACTTCGTAGTGTCGTACCTTTGCTTCCTTCTCTTCTTTGTCTTGAGGACCCTTTTCAGAGAAGATTAGTTTGTTTTCTGCTTGGTCTGCAGTGATGATAATGACGGATAGGAATTTACCTACAAGATTTTGTAGTTCACCTAGGATTTTATCCTTGTCGCCATCCGCTACACGAGGGTAATTCTCAGCTGAGAGTTGTGAAGCAGGTAGGAATCCTTGGATACCTTGCCATTCAACAATAAGTCCTCCCTTGTTGGCCTCTTTGACTTCAAGAGAAAGTACCTTCTGCTCCTTCATTGCTTGTTCGGCATCGCTCCAAATAAGAGCTTGACGAGCTTCTTTGAGTGACAGTTCGATATAACCATCTTCATTACCCGTATCAACCACTTTGGCAGCAATGCTGTCGCCGATGGATACTTTACGCAAGATATCTCTTGCATTCATGTATTCACGACCATAGATAATACCCGAACCAAATGGATGAAGTTCGATGTATACTTTTGCTCTACCGATAGCAGAGACTGTACCCTCCACAATTTCACCAATCTGTGGGGGAGCAGGACTGTCGCTCAGCAGGGCCTGCATTTTGTTAGATAATTCTTTTGTTTGCATTATTTGTGCGAATAGTTCGTCCTTTTCACCTTTGCTCATGGCCATTACCGTAGAAAAAGGGATTAAGAGCTATTCGATAGAACTAATAATAGTGCGCCGCTACTATACCAGACAAAAAAAATACCGCAACTGGTGAGACACAAGTGCGGCAGGTGGTGCCGGTCTGCTCAACCGGCACCACCACCTCCAGCTAAAGCCCCGCAGGGACAGTGGCCGGAATTTCGGAACTGTTGGCCGTCACCATCATGTGAGTGATGGTCCCTGCACGAAGGTGCAGGTACTATCGGTGATGGTGACGGCCTCACCCGCGTGAGTATCCAGGGGGCGAGCGCTGAGACACCCCCTTGGAGAGTGGAAGCGGGAACTAACTATGTGTAAGAATAGCATTTATTTGTGAATATGTCAAGTGTGGGTGGTAGGGGAGAGGAGGGCGGGAATTCGCTTTGCGAATTCCCGA
>DFPA01000034.1:0-5953 GCA_002377025.1 Patescibacteria group bacterium UBA3527 | reverse complement strand
TTTGCGAATTCCCGCCCTCCTCTATATAATGTCCGCATGGTAATCACACATCACGGAGGTCAGTGTTTCAAAGTATCATTTGGCGACACAACTTTGGCCTTTAATCCAATTTCAAAAAAATCTAAACTGACACCGGTTAAGTTTGGTGCTGACGTTGCTCTGATTTCTCTTCGACATGAAGATTTCAATGGCGTTTCGCAAGTAACACACGGTAGCAAGGAACCTTTTGTTATCGATACTCCAGGTGAGTATGAAGTGGGCGACGTAACTGTGCGTGGATATGGCATCAAAACCACTTTTGCAGGCGAAGAAAAGTTTAATACTATCTATCAAGTACGTCTGGAGGGAATGAATTTGGTTTTTCTTGGCTCTCTTGGTGAGCCAGAAATTGAGCCAAAGATTTTAGGCGACTTAGGTGATATCGATATTCTTTTCTTACCTATTGGAGGTGGTGATGTTTTGGAGGTGCCACAAGCTTCAAAATTAGCGGTGAAGTTGGAAGCAAAAATAGTGATACCAATGCAATACGACACAAAATCACTTACCGTCTTTATGGAAGAGGAAGGTGCCGAGGGGGTAAAACCTATCGAAAAACTCACCATTAAGAAAAAAGATCTGCAAGGCAAAACTGGAGAAGTGGTAGTACTCAAAGCATAACGTGAACTGGGATTTAGAAGAGCTGCGAAATAAACCCAATCATGTAAAGGAACGCTATGCTTTTTGGGGTGCGTTACTTTTGACCGGTATTATTACTTTTGTCTGGTTGCTATCCTTCTCCGGATCTCAAAGTAAAGAGGTTGTTGAAGAAGATGAAACCCGGAGTGCTATCAGTCATTATCTCAGAGAGTTTCGTTCACAACTGGGGTTATTGAAAGGAGTGCTTAAGAGAGAAAAAGAAGATCTAGTTGAAGTAGACAGTGAAACAGAAGAAGATCAAGAACCTGAGTCAAACATAGTCTTACCAGATATTGAGTCTAAAGACTTAAATTCTGATGATACAGACGCTATTTTGATCGAGGTTATTCAAAAGCCGGTAATACCGGTCGTTATTGAATAAAATCCTGTGTTTAGGGGTTAAATATGCTATAATAGTAAGTAACAGAAGGACAGTTTATGCCGAAAAAAACAACTAAGGAAGATAACGAACCGGTAGAAAAAAGAGGGATTATAACCGAAAGTATCACGACAGAGATGCAAAACGCGTACCTAGATTACGCGATGAGTGTTATTACTGCCCGTGCACTTCCGGATGTGCGTGACGGTTTGAAGCCGGTGCACAGGCGCATTCTCTACTCGATGCGGCTAAACGGCCTCACTTCTACTGCTAAGTTTAAGAAGTCTGCGACTGTGGTTGGAGACGTACTTGGAAGTTTCCATCCTCATGGCGATGTTGCCGTATACGACGCTATGGTGAAGTTGGCACAAGATTTTTCTACTCGCTATCCGCTTGTCCTGGGACAAGGTAATTTTGGTTCCATCGATGGCGACTCACCGGCTGCTTATCGGTATACCGAGGCTAAAATGTCCAAAGTAGCTGAGGAACTACTTAGAGACCTCGAGAAGGACACCGTCAACTGGCGACCAAACTTTGACGGTACCAAGAAGGAACCTGAAGTACTGCCGGCCGGTCTACCGAACCTACTTCTTATGGGTTCATTGGGTATTGCTGTCGGTATGGCTACTAATATTCCTCCACATAATTTACGCGAGGTATCTGACGCTGTAGCTCATCTAATTGACGATCCAAAAGCCACTACCGATGATTTGTTGCAATATATTCAAGGTCCTGACTTCCCTATGGGTGGTATTGCTTTCAATAAAAAAGATATCGCCCATGCCTACGCCAATGGTAAGGGTGGAGTAGTATGTCGTGGCGAGGCGGAAATTATTGAAGACAAGAAAGGCAACTTTTCCATCGTTATCACTTCGATACCGTTTAGAGTCAATAAGGCTGATATGCAAGAGAAGATTGCCAATTTGGTACGCGACAAAAAAATCGAGGGAATTAAAGAAATGCGCGATGAATCCACTGCAGATATCCGTGTTGTTATTGATTTGAAGTCTGGTGCCAATCCGCAAACAGTGCTCAATAAGTTGTATAAACACACTCAGCTCGAGGACACTTTTCATTTCAATATGGTGGCTCTGGTAGATGGTGTACCTCAGACCTTGTCCTTAAAAGCAATTCTCGAAGAGTATATCAAGCATCGAGCAGAGGTGATTCGCAGACGTACGGAATACGACTTGGGTAAAGCCAAGGATCGCGAACATATCTTGCTCGGTTTAAAAAAGGCCCTTGACCACATAGATAAGATAATCAAGCTTATCCGCGCAGCTAAAGATGTGCCGACGGCCCATGCAGCTTTGATGAAAGAGTTTAAGTTTTCTGAGGTGCAAGCTCAGGCTATTCTCGATATGCGTTTGCAGAAGCTGGCTGGCTTGGAGCGTAAAAAAATAGAAGACGAACTAAAAGAGGTTCAGGCACTTATCAAAGAACTTGAATCTATTCTGAAAAGCAAAGCCAAGATGATGAAGATTGTGAAGAATGAACTTAGTGAGGCGGCAGAGAAGTTTGGCGATGAACGCCGCACCAAGATTGTTAAAGGCGGAGTAAAGAATCTGTCTGCTGAGGATTTGGTAGCTGATGAGGAGAGTGTTTTGGTGCTTACCAAAGGTGGTTATGTGAAGCGCACCAACCCATCAGAATATAAGAGTCAGAAACGCGGTGGAGTGGGAGTGGTTGATCTAAATACCAAGGAAGAAGATGTGGTTACCAATCTACTCACTACTTCTACTCACAGCGACCTGTTGTTCTTCACTGATCAAGGTAAAGTGTATCAGTGTAAGATGTTTGAAATACCGGAAGGACGCAGAGCCACCAAAGGTAAATCAATAATGAATTTCCTTTCCTTGGCGGCGGAAGAGAAGATCACGTCAGTATTGGCTGTACGCAAAGATGATTGGGAAGGAGAATGGGGAATGTTGATGGTTACCAAAAACGGTGTAGTGAAAAAGTCTGACGCCGGAGCTTTCAAGGATGTGAGGCGCAGTGGACTTATTGCAATCAATCTTAAAAATGAAGATTCTCTCATCGCAGCTCGTTTTGTTGGTAAAGGTGACGAAGTGTCTCTTATTACACGAGCAGGTCAAGCAATTCGTTTCAAGGAAAGTGATGTGCGTGAAATGGGGCGTACCGCTGCCGGAGTGGTCGGTATGAAACTCAAGGGTGATGATCGAATAGTTTCAGCTGATGTATTGAAAGCGGGAGATACTGACAGAGAGATACTCGTGATAACGGAAGGTGGTTACGGTAAAACAACTTCCGCTAAAGAATACAAGGTACAAAAGCGAGGTGGTAGTGGAATAAAAACCGCTAAAGTCACCGGTAAGACCGGACAAGTAATTGGTGGCGCAGTGTTAAGTCACGAAGAGAAGGCAGAGGGGGAATTGGTGGTAATGAGTCAGAAAGGGCAGGTAATCAAGCTTCCTCTCAAGGATGTACCGAGCTTAGGACGTGATACACAGGGAGTAAAGGTAATGAAGCTACGTTCCGGTGATCAGATTGCTTCAATGGTTACTTTCTAATGTTTTAGATTTTAGGACAGTGGACAGTGGGTGAAGGGCTCCACCCTTCCCCCACTGTCCTTTCCTCTACCAATTTCCCTGCGTTATAATGTTGCTATGACAGCCATACTTTCATACATAGTGGTGTTCATACAACAATATCTAGTACCCTTTATATTTTCGATTGGTTTAATTTTCTTCTTCTACGCCATCATAAAGTACTTCATAATCGGTCCCGGAGAAGAACCGGAACGTGAAGAAGGTAGATTGTATTTTATTAAGGCAAATGTGTGGTTTTTTGCTGGTATGGTCATCTATATTACAGTGGCTGCTATTGTTGCTTTTGTCACCTGGGTAGGAGAGTTGCCGGTAGACACAAGGACCGGTGAAGGAGTATTGGAAGTACCGGATACTCCCCAAGTAAGGAGTGACTAAGCGAAAAAGATAGTGTGACTAAGCTATAATTATCTCATGACAGAGTCAGAAGGTGATTTCCACGCACAAGGCAGGTTTGTAGAGCCGGAAAAAGTGATAACACATTTTCACTTAAGAGAAGGAGAGATTGTAGCCGACTACGGGGTTGGTTTCGGATATTTCATTCCTTGTATCGTGAAGGCGGTTGGTAGTGAGGGTACGGTACTGGCTCTTGATATTCAAAAAAATCTACTTGAAAAAGTAGCTATCGATTCAGAGAAGAATGGTTGGAACAACGTACAAATTCACTGGGCTGATATAGATGAGGAACAAGGGATACCCTTACAAAATGGTGAGGTAGAGGTAGGTTTATTGATAAACACCCTGTTTCAATTGGAAAAAAAAGATGTAGCACTCAGGGAAATTTTTCGCACGCTAAAAAGTGGGGGAAAGTTGTATATAATAGATTGGACAGAGTCTTTTGGAGGACTTGGTCCGCAGGTAGGTGATGTGGTAGATAGTGACACTGCAGTCGCACTGGCGGAGACAGCCGGATTTGTGTTGGAGCGCGATTTTCCGGCCGGAGAGCACCACTACGGATTAGCTTTTCGTAAACCATAAAAATTATGACGAATTTACGACCGTTTCAAATATTTTTACTGGGAGTGTTTTTCTTCTTGGCTATTTTGAGCTTGATCCTTATAAGTAACTTCAAGACAAGTGATAAGAGTGATGAGCTGGCTTTTGGTGAAAGGGTAGAATTGTGGGGTCCATTTCCGTACGATGAAGTGAGCGATGTCTTGGAGGAAATAGAACGTGAGTATGATGGTTTTGAGGTGGTTGAGTATGTAGAAGTCCCGGTCAATGAATTTGCAAACACGTTTGTCAATGCAATTGCGGAGGGCCGTTCACCCGATTTGGTAATACTGCCGCATACTGAACTGGTGGCACAGCGTAGCAAACTTACTCCTCTACCATATAACACAGACGGACTCTCTAAGCGTGATCTCAGAAACCGCTATATAGACGGAACGGAGATATTTGCCCGTGAGGACGCTCTCTACGCTATTCCTTTGGCGGTGGATCCTTTGGTAATGTATTGGAACAGAGACTTGTTCTCTGGTGCCGGACTAGCTTCGGCTCCTCGTACTTGGGAGGAATTCATATCCTCAACCGCCGGGTCACTGACTCGCAATAACGGCAGTAGAGGTCTTATACAAAGTGCCGTAGCCTTTGGAGAGTACGCAAACGTACGTAACGCCGCAGAAGTTCTAGCTATGCTTCTTTTACAATCCGGCAGTCAAATGGTGGTGGAAGAAAATGGTCGCTATTCCGTACTGTTGAATGATTCCTTGCAAACAAACGGTCAACCGCCAATGGAAGCCGCAGTACAGTTTTATACCAACTTCAACAACCCCTCCAACCCTCTCTATAGCTGGAACAGAGCAATGCCCGAGGATAGACTCAGTTTCATAAGTGGTGACTTGGCAATTTACTTCGGCTTTGGGAGTGAGATTGACGATTTGGTTAGGCAAAATCCGAATCTTAATTTTGACATTTCTTTACCACCACAAGGAGCGGCAGCTACCGTGGCACGCACTTATGGAGAATTTTATGGTCTGGCTATTCCACGTGCCGCATACAATCAGTCCGGTGCATTTGCGGTGGCAAGTATTCTTGCCAATTCCACATACACCGAATCACTCGCAAACACTCTTAACTTATCGCCGGTGCGGCGTGATATTCTATCTGTAGGGTCCGACAATGAATTCACAGCTGTGGTGCGTCAGGCCGCCCTTATCGCTCGGGGTTGGCTGTCGCCAACCCCGAGCGCGGTAGATAACGCATTTGCCTCTATGCTGACCGATATCAACAGTAATAAGGGCAAGGTGAGCCAAGTGGTCCGTAATGCCATTAGTCGTTTAAGCCAAGCCTACTAGCATGAAATATATATATTTATTAGCGTTCTATTTAC
>DFPA01000027.1 GCA_002377025.1 Patescibacteria group bacterium UBA3527 | reverse complement strand
GAAGTAGCGGACCAAGTACTATATCGTTAAATGATAAATCTAGAGATGGTTATAAAGTTCCTCTTCCGAAAGCAGACGAGTTTCTCCGGTGGTACGGTTGGTCAGCTCGAACTTACCCTCCTCTTTTGTTTTTTTACTAACCACCACCCGGTATGGCATACCCATAAGATCCGCTTCAGCAAATTTTTCTCCCGGACGTACCTCTGCGCGGTCGTCAAACAGTACGGGGATTCCCTTATTATCTAGAGACGCATATACCCCTTCGGCATAGTCTTTTATTTCTTTATCATCTAAATTCAAACCTACCAAATGCACTTTGTATGGTGCTACTGTCTCAGGCCAAATAATCCCCTTCTCATCGGCAAACTTCTCTACAAGCACTCCCACTAATCTGGTAACGCCGATACCGTATGAACCCATCCACACCGGAATATCTTCGCCCGCTTCATTTTTATAAAAGAGACCTACTTCCTCTCCCTTTTGAGTACCAAAATTAAAGATGTTTCCCACCTCAGCTGTTTTAACCGCCTCCAGGTCATCTTTCTGCACTCCCAGTTCCTTCAGAGTATCGTCATTCAATACTTCTTCATTTATAGCTATCTTGCGGTCCTTGGAAATATAGGTAATGTCTTCACCAGCCTCGCAGATAGTCTGAAACTCATGACTAAACTCCGTAAAAGCACCGCCGGCAGCGAAAGTAATAAAAGTATCATCACCAATACCAAGTCGTTCAAACACTTTCATATAGGCAATTTTGCTGGCTTCATAAAAAGCAGTGTGATCCTCCTCACCTTGAGCAAATGAGTACATATCCTTCATAACAAATTCCCGTCCACGCATTACGCCACTTTTGGCACGAAGTTCATTGCGTAGCTTGTTTTGGAATTGGTAAATGAAAATCGGGAGATCTTTATAGCTGGTGATATGATTCTTCATCATGTCAGCTAGTGGCTCCTCATGACTCCATGCCAGCCCCACTTCTCCCCCTGCCTTCAGTTCAGACTTAAACCAACAATCCACCACGTCATCGCTCCAGCGATTAGTACGCTCCCAAAGCTCTTTTCTTTGCAGGTTGGTAGCGATCATTTCTTGTGCACCGATAGCATTCATCTCCTCGCGCACTACCTGCTTGATTTTTTCCACCACCTTTAGGCCGAGAGGCAACCACTGATAGACTCCCGCCATTTCCTTATGAACGTAGCCGGCACGAATAAGTAGCGTGGCGTTTTTGGCCGCTTCATCTGCCGGTGCTTCCTTTTGAGTTTTTGTGAATAAGTGTGACTGACGCATAAATTATCTATAAGTTGCCAATATCATTATAAGTTACCAAAATCATCAACAAGAGCAACAAGACAAAGCCTACAAGATTGAGTCTGCCCGCCCATACAGGATTGATTCGTCTTCTGGTAGCTCCTTCTATTGCCACCATCAATACTCGGCCACCGTCGAGAGCCGGAAAAGGCAATAAATTGATGATTGCCAAATTTAGCGAGATAAATGCAGTAAAGAGAAGTAACGAAGTAAGGCCGAAACTGGCCGCATCTCCCGCCATTCCGGCTATACCAATTGGTCCAGCTACTTCAGACAGGTCTGCTTGTCCTAAAACAGCATCACTTAACAAACCGTATACTCCACCTACAATGGCAACGAGTGAGTGCCCTGTCATGTAAGTTGCTTCCCTGAGGGCAACACCTAGAGGTTCTTTAATTACTTCAATTAAGGTAAGACCAACGCCAATGGTTGCTCGACTCGGATCATCGGCAATTAGTCCGACTACGGGAGTGGTTGTTGTTTCGTACAATTCACCCTTTGATTCATAAGTAATAGTTACAGGCGATCCCTTTGTAACAACTTCTACAAACTGCGTCGGGGTGACGTCGGTAAAAAGTGCAGTACCATCATGAAGTGTCAAAATAGTATCACCGGCACTTAGACCGGCATCCTCAGCCGGCGAATCCGCTACTACGGTACTAATCATTAAGGAAGCGGATTCGCCGGCGCTAACTTCCGAAACTGTTTGCGGTACACCCAGAAGAAAAACCGCAACAAACAAAACCCAAGCGAACAGTACATTCATAACCACTCCGGCAAGCAAAACGGCCGCTTGTGCCGTACGTGGTCTACTTGAAAAAGTTTTTGGGTTTCCCGCTTCTTCATCTGATACACCATCCTCACCAAGAATTTTTACAAAACCACCGATTGGTAACAAATTTAACGAGTACAATGTCCCTCCTCGTCTAAAGCTAAACACTCGCGGAGGAAAACCTATGCCAAATTCATCAACCTGCATACCGGTTTTTTTGGCAACAATAAAATGCCCCCACTCATGCACCAGTACCAGTGCAAACAATACCCCAAGAAAAATCAGAATGGTCATTGTGAAATTTCTTTCTCTTTAGCGTGAAATATCTCCTCAAGAGCTTTATTCATTACCTCTACTTCCTTCTGAATATCCTCCTTCATGGAGAACTTTTCGTCTTCACTTAATTCTTCACCTTCTATACTCTTAATGACTTCGTCTCGTGCTCCGCGAACAGACACTCGAGCCTCTTCAAGCTTGCTTTTGGCGAGCTTTAGAAGCTGATCACGTCTTTCACTGGTTAATTCGGGAAAAATCACTCGCAATCCGGCTGAGTCAGTCGCGACCGACACTCCTAGGTCTGCCTCGGATATTGCCGTTTCGATGGCAGATATCTGCCCCGCGTCCCATGGTGCGATACGCAAGGTACGTGCATCTTCAACACCTATAGAACCGACTTGATTCAATGGCAACATGCTACCATACGACTCTACCTTCACATTATCTAAAAGGGCCGGTGCCGCCTGGCCGGTGCGAATACCGCTATATTCCTGCTTCAACCAAGTCTTAATACCCTCCAAACGCTTTGTAAATTCTTGTTTTTCCATATTATTTTCCTTACCTTCATCTTATCTTATGGTAAGTGAATCGCCAAATTTTCCAATAGCATTTTCTTTGACGATCCATTGCGATGGAAGTAAAGCTCGGTTGTCTTGAGAGTTTGTTTTAGAGACTCGCCGGTTTTTGTGCCAACAGCATACTTTCTGGCACCGGCCAATATTGCCTCCGACCAGTCAATGTCTTTCTCTTTTAACTTGGTTTGTATAGCAGCCAATCTCTCGCCCATCTCAAGCTTCATGAACTCATTGAACACTTCGTTTTGATCATCGACTTGCGACACCTGTACTTCTTGCAGGCGAGACAACACCGTCGGCAGCAAAAGACTGGGTGAGGGTATAACAAGATGGAAGCGCGAAGTAGGCGGTGGCTCTTCGAGAATTTTCAGCAACGCATTTTGCGCCTCCCTATTTATAGAACGACTAACAATCACGAAGTCTCTGTGACTTGTCTCTATAGGCTTTGTATGCGAGATACGGATCAAGTTGCGTACTGTACCGATATCGAGTTTCTCGCAAATTATATGCTCTACATCGGCACCGGGTACACGAACACTATCTGGTAAAACTGCCAAATCAAGTGAATTTTGGTAATAGACAAAGGCGTGATGAGTCATTATTCTTTAACTTCTGCTTTCTTTTGCTTATCTATTATAGTCTTTATGACTCTACGAAGATAGTGCTCAAAGGTTTCTTGCATGTCGTGTGTCATTCCCTGCTCATAGCGCCAACCGTTCATATAGTCATGAATGCTTTGCTTTACATACGGCGTCACTCCTTCAAAACGCCCCGCTAAGACAACATTCATGTGCAAATTGCGTAACTCTACAAAGAGCGGATGATCAATGCCTGAAGGACCGGTACCGAAAATACCGCTGCTTTTGAAAATATTCCACTCAGACAACAGTTGTCGCAAACCTGCCTCCACTTCTTCACTGTGTAATGGATCGGACGGCGGTTTCTCTTCTTTTGCAGCCTTTGTTTCTTCTCTTTTCTCTTCAACTTCTCTCACCTTTGCATCTTCTGCCACCGAATGAATCCTCGGCAGTTTCGTGGGAGCCGGTTCGACAACGGAAGAATTTGCTTTTTCTGTACTTGCTGACAACTCCTCTTGAAGAGCCGGCTCAGGTCGAACCGCTTCCTTCTCAATATCTTTTGCTTGCGATTGCACTTCCAACCCAACTTGTTCGGTTGTAGTGACCGGTGGATAAATCTCCTCAATTTCACTTTCCACCTCTGCTTTAGGACTATGCGCTTGTGCTGTCTCACCGGTCACACTGTCTGTTTTGGTTTCAGGCATTGGATCGACTCCTACTTCCTCTATCACTTCCGGCTCGCGTACCGGAGGACCTGCTTCTTTCTCTTTGCTCTCATTAGCTGATATGGCAACAGACTCCGGCTGCGCTTCTCTATTTTCCTTTCTTGACTCTGTCATTGGAGTAGGTTCGGGATGAACCACTTCCACCTCTACCAAGCTCTGCACCTTGCCAAACACAACCTCTAAGTCCTTCATGGCTTTGTTGAGACCTTGTCCTCCACTGGCCGCTTTCATAGCGGTAAGAAGCGCTTTCATGTACTCTCGACCCACTTCTTTATTTACCTCGATCAAATTAACCGGGTTACCAACAGCATCATTTACCAATCTTTTGATCTCCTTGATGCGAGCAACTGCGTCCTCTTTGGAAATGACCGACTCTTCTTTATCGTGTGTCGTATCCCGAGGGATTGTAGGTGCCGGTGGCTTCGGTGGTGTTACAGGCTCTACCTTCTCAACTCCAGTCTGAACAGTACCATTAACCTCCTCTACCGACACCACCGAATCCTTTGTATGAGTCTTAGAAGCCATGGGTGAACTTGTTGCGACTGCTCCAAATACCGGCTTGGGTCTAGGCTTGCCAATATTATTTTTGCCCTCATTTTTCGGTTCCGCTTTGTCTATTTTGAGTTGCACCTTAACAGCCCCCTCTGCAAAGAAATCCGGCTTTATCTGTACACCAATTGCTACGATAGCTGCTTTAAGTTTCTCCAACGTATCTTTATCGGGAGTTTGTACCAAAGAAAAAACCAAGTCACGAATTTCATCCTTATGGATTGGGTCCAAACCGGACTTTCGTACAATACTCAAAAGCCGGATTACATCATCCTTGTTTTGTAGATTGATTTCTTGTGGTGCGACCATAAAAGAACTGGATTCCCGTCCAATATCTCTAGTATAGCAGAGCCCGAGCGGACTGAAGTCCTCTCGGGCTCTCTAAACTGTGCATTACGTGTGTACCCGGCCGTCAGTTAGGACATTTGGAACATCCGTGGAACGAAGGGGTGCGCCAGAGTTTGTGAACATCGAAGCGTGTGATAAATGTCCTAGCTGGCGGCTGAAACAGTCTCTTCCGGCAACAAACTCACCATGTCCGATTTGAGTGCCTCTATCTCACCCTGCATAATCGCTTCAAAATCCGGATAATGCTCAAAAAGGTGTTGCACCAAAATCTTCGCCTCCGGCTCATCGTCCAAGTAGTGATCTAGCGCCTCGATCTGCTCATAACTAAGGCCGGCCATTAGTTTCATCAAAGCCCCTTCTAAAATTATTTCTCCCACATACTCCAAAAGTACCTCCTGCTCTGCTTCATTCAAAGCGTCGAGTCCCAAAGCTTTAGATATATCCTGTTGTATAAGTGCAATATCCATAACTATTTACTTAGCCAACCTTTCGCCACTGCAATTTCTCTTGCGGCAGCATCAAGCTTGGTCATATTTAGATTATCACCGATATCCATGAAGTCGGCAGTTTTACCGGTAAAGCCCGCTTCTTTTTTGAACGCCTCATCGCTATCAATCTTGTCGCGCAAAAGGTCAATAAGTGCTTGCTTGTGCTCTGCAGGCACGGCTTTAAATGTTTCTGGCTGCCAACCGGGAGACCTGTCTCCTTCCATCAAATCCCAGAAGTTGTCTCCCTTTTTAACTTCGTATATTTTGTCAGCTGGTGCTGTGTCAACCTGCGGAGCTTCTTC
>DFPA01000057.1 GCA_002377025.1 Patescibacteria group bacterium UBA3527 | reverse complement strand
TGGAAACAGCTGTCCGTGCGGAGGCGTTGTTTACTCGTGACAAAGAGTATGTAGTGCGTGACGGCGAGGTGGTAATAGTCGATGAGTTCACAGGTCGTATGCAGCCGGGAAGGAGGTGGTCAGATGGTTTACACCAAGCGGTGGAAGCTAAAGAAGGGGTCGCTATTCAGAGAGAGACTCGTACTTACGCGTCAATTACATACCAAAACTACTTCCGCCAGTACAGCAAGTTGTCAGGTATGACCGGTACCGCCCTTACTTCTGAAGAAGAATTTTATACAGTGTATGGATTAGACGTTGTACCGATTCCTACCAACAAACCGATTGCCAGAATAGACCACAACGATTTAATCTACCAAACAGAAGAAGGCAAGTTTACCGCTATTATCAATAAAGTACAGGAACTAAACGAAAAAGGACAACCGGTTTTGATTGGTACTGCCTCCATTGAGAAGAACGAATTACTTTCCTCTGCTCTTACCAAAGCTGGAGTAAAGCACCAAATGTTAAATGCCAAAAACCACGAACAAGAAGGAGAGATAATCGCCGAGGCGGGCCTAAAAGGAGCGGTAACTCTAGCAACCAACATGGCAGGTCGTGGTGTCGACATCAAACTTGGTGGTCCAGAGGCGACAAAAGAAGAGGTCAAAGAAGTATTGGAATTAGGCGGTCTTTTTGTGCTTGGAACCGAGCGACATGAAGCGCGTCGCATCGACAATCAGTTGCGTGGACGTGCCGGCCGACAAGGTGACCCTGGCGAAACCCAGTTTTACGTATCCATGGAAGATTCTCTGATGAGAGTTTTTGGTGGCGATAGAATGAAACGATTAATGGGTACATTCAAAATCCCGGCCGACCAACCAATAGAAAATAGCCTTATTACCAAACAGCTTGAAACGGCGCAGACGAGGATTGAAGGCTTTCATTTCGACTCCAGAAAGCAAATTTTGGCCTATGACGATGTCTTGAACAAGCATCGTCAGGTAGTGTACGAAAGACGACGCAAACTCTTGGTAGGCGACGAGAAAGAGGTAGAGAGTACCTTGGCCGATGTGGTAGCTATTGCTCCAGATTTGGCAGATGTACTAGAAAAGAAGAAAGAGGAATTTGGTGAGAGTCAATTTATTGAGCTTATGCGTCGTTTGATACTGCAAGTGGTAGATACTATTTGGGTAGAGCATCTAGAGGTTATGCAATATACCCGTTCCAGTGTAAGTTTACGCGCCTACGGACAACGCGACCCGCTAAACGAGTATCGCAAGGAAGGCACAAGACTCTTCAATGAGATGCAAACTATCATATTGGAAAGGTTGGCTAGTGTAATCCCCAATATTGAACCGCAAGCGGTCGCCCGCGAGGAAGAGGCAATGAAGAAGGAGAAGCTGGCGGCTCAGGCAGCCGGTGGCGGTAGCTCTACCAATCCCCAGCAACGACGCAATACCGGCGAGCCTGGTCGCAATGATATAGTTACTATTACCAAAGGAGGTGAACAAAAAACCTTGAAATACAAAAAGGCTACCAGTTTGATCAATGAAGAAGGTTGGCAACTGAAACCCTAGTTAAATTAAACTTTAAGCTACTTTCAACTTTTTAAACATTCAAACTTTAAACTTATAATTATGTTCTACTTACTCTCAAAAATACTACTCGGTGCCTTCTCCCTCCTCATCGCTGCCAAGCTTATTGTAGGAGTAGAGGTACACGGTCTGTATGTAGCCATAGTTGCCGCACTTGTACTTGGTCTGCTAAACACCATTGTAAAACCCATTCTGGTAGTATTAACACTACCAATAACTATCATCACCTTGGGCTTGTTTACATTCGTTATAAATGCACTTTTGTTTCTGTTTGCCGCCTCATTCTTGGAAGGATTTGCCGTAGAGGGTTTTCTACCGGCCCTTCTTGGTTCGCTGGTGGTGTCGGTTGTCAATACTATTGGTCTGCGTTTTATAGGCAAAGACTAAGATATCAACCTCAACTTTGTTTCCCACGAGTTTTTTTTGGCTTCGATCTATATGCGAAATTTTGCAGCAGTTAATACTGCCACCTTATACTTCACCCCGCAGGCCACCGGCAAGAGCCGGTGGTTTTTACTGATCACCTACAAACCTTAGGTTCACGTATTTGGACACTCCCTAGGTTGATGATGCTCTATCATCGTGTTCCTCATGAGATACCTCATGAGGAGGTGTACGATAAATTTGTCCAGCACCGAGTGCTGGACAAATTGATTGATGAGGGTCATCTATAGACCGATAACACACCCAAGCACTCCACTTGCCTGTATGTATACGTCCATAACATTGAAAAAAAGCCAGTTTGTGGTTAACTAGCAGGACAATCATATGGCCAAATTTGTAGATGAACTAAATATATATGCCAAAGCCGGAGATGGTGGCGATGGGGTTGTACGCTGGCATCGCTTCAAATTCAAACCTAAAGGCGGTCCGGCAGGAGGCAATGGAGGGCGCGGTGGCGACGTGTTTGTTCGGGCTGTCCGCAACCCCAATCTACTGGCCAAATATACTGGTTTTAAGTCGTTTATAGCGAAAAATGGCGAATCAGGCGGAGGAAAAAGCATGCACGGTAAAGGAAGTAACGATTTGTACATAGATGTTCCCGTCGGCTCGATAGTAACTGACCTAGACCGAGACAGACAATACGAGCTATTGGAAGAAGGACAGGTAGAAAAGATACTTCATGGTGGGGGAGGTGGCTTAGGGAACGAATACTTCAAGTCTTCCACCAATCAGGCACCACTGGAAGCAACCAAAGGCAAGAAGGGAGAGGAAGGAAACTTCCATATCGAGGTGAGACTGGCAGTAGATGTAGGTTTGATAGGCCTGCCCAACGCAGGTAAGTCAACCCTACTCAATCTTCTGACCAACGCCAACTCGGAAGTAGGAGACTACCCCTTCACGACCTTGGAGCCTCATCTTGGAGACTTGTTTGGCTACGTTCTGGCGGACATACCTGGATTGATCGCTGGAGCATCGGAAGGTAAGGGGTTGGGACACAAGTTTCTCCGTCATATCGAACGTACAAAAATGCTTTTACATCTGGTTTCTCTGGATAATGAAGACCCTGTTGAGGCTTATAAAACAGTCAGAAACGAGATTAGTGATCACAACAAAGCCCTACTAGAGAAAGAGGAGTGGATTATTCTAACCAAAAAAGACCTTGTAAACAAAGGCTTTATTGAGGATGTCACATCCAAGATTGACACAACAGAGAAACGTGTGTTTGTTATATCAAAAAATGAATTGCAAAGTCACAAAACGCTCCAAGACGAGCTTGTGAGACATCTTCGCCTGGGGTAGTATGACCACTATGAAAGCAACAATAGGCATCGAAGTACACGCCGAACTCAAGACAAAAAGCAAAATGTTTTGTGGGTGTCTAAATGATCCACATGCCAGTGCTCCCAACAAGAACATTTGTCCTGTCTGTATGGCCCACCCGGGCACACTTCCAAGTGTAAACAAGGAGGCTGTACTGATGGTGAGAAAGGTCGGGGCTGCGATTGGAGGCACTCTAGCAAATTTTAGTGAGTTCGACAGAAAAAACTATTTCTATCCTGATATACCCAAAGCTTATCAACTCAGCCAATACGAGAGTCCCTTGGTTAGTGGCGGCAAGTTGGCTGAAGTGGCAATCACTCGTATTCACCTGGAGGAGGATACTGCCAAATCCCAGCACACTACTAATAGTGTAGTTGACTTCAATCGTGCCGGAGTACCACTTATGGAGCTGGTTACAGAGCCGGTTATCCATAGTGCGGCTGATGCGGTCACTTTTGCAAAGGAATTACAACTTCTCCTCCGTACACTGGATGTCTCGGACGCAAATATGGAAAAAGGGGAGATGAGAGTAGAGGCCAATATATCTGTCAGTGACTCTGACAAGCTTGGAACTAAGGTAGAGGTGAAGAACCTAAATTCATTCAAAATCCTCGAAACGGCCATAAAACACGAGATATCTCGTCAAACCGAGAATTTGCGCAATGGTGAGAAAGTAGTACAGGAGACGCGTGGATGGGATGAGGCGAAGGGGAAGACCTTTTCTCAGCGAGTCAAAGAGACGGCCGACGACTATCGGTACTTTCCCGACCCGGATATACCCAAGTATAAATTAATGGCCGTCGAGGGCATGTCTTCTGCTGATGTTTCCAATGCTTTGCCTGTTTTACCTCAAGAGGTAAGGGAGCGTTTTACTGCGCTGGGCCTACAAACTGATCAAGTTGATATTTTGCTTGCAGATAAACCCCTGCGAGGTGTTTTTGAGGAGGTCTTGATACTGGCTGATGGTAGTGAGAGTGTTGCTAAATTGGCTGCCAATTATCTTACCAGTGACATAGTATACCTGCTGGATGAATCAGGAAAGAGTGCAGATGAAGTAAGAGCAAAAAACTTTCATACCCTCCTTAGCATGCTGGAAAATGCCGAAATTACCTCAAGAATTGCCAAGGATTTGCTGCCGGAGGTACTCTTTACCGACTCCGATGTACGAGCACTTGTGGAGGAGAGAGGTCTATTGCAACAAAACAATTCAGACGACTTACTTCCCGTAGTGCAGGCAATACTGGCTGCCAATGAGTCAGTGGTAGCTGAGTACAAGGCCGGCAAGGAAGCAGCGCTCAAGTACCTGGTGGGACAGGGAATGAAGCAAACAAAGGGAGCCGGTAACCCGCGGTTACTCTCAGAGCTCTTCGTGAGCGAGATGAACAAATAGCATTTACGCTATAAGGTTATATATCAATAACTTCACTTGTTCGAGGTCTTGCCTCGAACCTAGCTAAACTTTAAAATTTTAAATTTATACTTTACACTTTTATACACAGAGGGCGCGGTAGCGCCCTCTGTGTATATGCGCTATAATCTCGGATAGCATGAAAACTATAGAAATTGGCGGTATTTTATACAAAAAGGCCACTGAGGTTGCCAAGGATCTCGGCTACACGACCGACTATATTGGGCAGCTTTGTCGGAGTGGAAAGGTAGAGGCGGAGTTTGTCGGACGTAGCTGGTACGTGAATCCGGATTCTCTCAAGGAGCACAAATTTGCACGACATCGCTCCAACAAGGAAAAGTCTCGCAAAGCCGTCGAAGAGTACAAAAAAGCTCAGGCCGTACACATTCACACCAAGGACCTCACCCCCAAAACCTACAGTTACGAGGCGGACGACGGGGAGCTTGTACCTACTCTCACAAAGCCCAAAATTGCTCAGGAAGAGCATTTTCATACCAAAAACAGCATAGGTAACGTCT
This sequence comes from Patescibacteria group bacterium UBA3527, assembly GCA_002377025.1. Lineage (GTDB taxonomy): Bacteria > Patescibacteriota > Minisyncoccia > Phycocordibacterales > UBA918 > OLB19. The sequence goes on along the minus strand of DFPA01000057.1, from coordinate 1,641 downwards.
CAGTTCGCAAAAGACACCAGAAGGGCAAAAACATCATTCGAGTCTCCACTATATCCAGACCCAGACAGCCGGCCATACAAACGGCAAATCACATGCCCCAAAACCGCTCGTATAAACAAGGAGAATTACCAGCCACATCGAGCCACACAAGCAAAGAGAGTGGTACTGCGCAGACAGCGTTCAACCGCTTCCTACGGATCACCTCTCTCATATTTGTCATAACAGTTACCGCTGTCATCGCGTGGGCTTCTGTCAGTGTAACTGTTACAATAAAAAGTGACGGTAATTCCTACGTAAAGAGCACCAATCTCAACCTGCCTATGACTCAATTCCGTGGTAAATAATGCTCAAAATTTACCTTCAAATATAGATATCTCGTCAAAAAGAGGAATTTACTACAAACAGCATAAAGCCTACCGCAAAAGTGAAACCTAAAATCTCCGCCCAACAAAATGCAGGGATTCCTGTGTGACTAGAGCAAAATTTAGCTAGTAAGTAGTTTTTTGGGTGTTTAAGTACTTAATCTGGTCATGTACCCGGGCCCACTGTTGTAATTGCTCAAAGGGAAGGTTCTTGAGTGTTGCTCGTAGGGTTTTTACTTACACTAAAAACTTATAAGCTCGCTTTTGTCATTGAACGAAATTGCCTTGAAGTTGTCCACATTTCGCCGTTTCGGGAGGGTCTTTTTTTCGACATAAATAGTAAAATTATAAGTAACAAAAGTATGCGTAGAGAACATCGAAATAACTCCCCAAAAAATTCCTCAGCGGCTTTTATTTCTTCTAAGGAGGCCGCCGAGCTTTTTGGTTACACTCCGGACTACATCAGTAAGCTGGCGAGGGAGAAAAAGATAGTCGCCAAGCTTGAGAAGCGTCGCTGGCTTGTGAATCCGGAGTCTGTGAAGCTCTTTGTTCTTGAGAGCGAGGCTCAGATGCGACATCGTCAGGACGAGATGCGGAGGGAGCAGAAGAAGGAAGTTTTTCAAAGTAAGCTAGCTAGATCAGAGGCGGAAAGTGTTGAAAAATATAGCCATTCCGCGTCCTTGGCACTTGGTCTCACGGTCGCACTTTTTGCTATCGTCTCTCTTCTTGGCGGAGTATCTTGGGTGGCTTATTCCGAAGATTTGGACATGCGGGCTTTTGCTCTCGGAGGGGTAGAGGTAAAAGAAATGTTTAGTGATCTACTGCCGGAGAGTTGGACAAGGTGGCGTTTTGTTCGTGAGGATGAATTACCGGTGGTAGATAATCGCGGTGTTGTGCTACTTCCGGAAGAGGCCAGTGAAGCAGCGAAGGAATCTGTTCGTCAACAATTTTCAGACGAAGTAGAAGTGGACTTTGTTGACGATGATTCAGGAGTCATTACGCCGGTGTTCAAAACGAAGAGCGATGAATCATACCAGTTTGTGCTGGTACCGGTACACGATACGAATTAAAATATGCGATTTTTAAAGGCTAAACAGAATACTTTCAAACTGGTACTTATCACAGCGCTACTTAGCTTTGTACTCTGGCCTTTAAGTGTTGCACTTGCTACACCAAATCTTGAAATCAACTACCAAGGTAAGTTGACCGACAGCTCAGGCGTAACAGTGGCCGATGGTAACTACACCATCACCTTCCGCCTTTACACAGTTGCTACCGG
>DFPA01000022.1:666-11776 GCA_002377025.1 Patescibacteria group bacterium UBA3527 | reverse complement strand
CTTATACTATTGGTGAACTAGATGATGACTTTAATAGCTATGAAATTTCTTAATTCTAAAACATGCACATACACGGTTGGAGCTATTTTTGCGGCCTATGGTTTTGTTGTGCTGTCCCAGTGGTCACAACAAAATATGGAGTTGCTTCAATCACTCACAACCCAAGCTGGCTGGCCCGGCATATTTTCGTACATTGGAATCATGACGGCTTCGATTGTTTTTGCACCACTGGGAACAGGTTTTTTGTTACCGGTGGCTGCCAATAGCTACGGCCCCTTCTTTGCAGCTCTATACAGTATCATTGGTTGGACACTAGGTTCAATGTTGGCCTTTTGGATTGCCAAAGCATTTAGAAAGAATATTTTCAAAAACCAAAGCCTTGTGAAGCGGATACAGGAGTACGAGCGTTCCATACCACGGTACCAATTTTACGGTTTGGTTATTCTACTGCGAATAGCTCTACCGGTAGACTTGGTGAGTTATATGTTGGGTTTTGCTAGTACAATGAGTTATCGAGCGTTTCTCTTGACAACTCTTGTTGGAGTGACCCCTATGACTTTTGTCTTCACATATGCAGCTACTTCTACAGTACTAATACAAATTCTTGTAAGTATTTTTGCCACTATTACATTTGGTATTGGATTGTATTTTGTATACCGCGGGTACTCAAGTAACAATCATTCATTAAGATAATTCTCTGGCAGCAGAAATTTCGCACTTTTTTATAATCACATGAAATAAGGGCTCGTGACTTTTAGGACTACAAAGTTATTAGCCTACTTGACCGCTCGTGCTACTACCTTTACCAAGTCCGGATGATTTACACTCGGAATAATTTCACTTGGTGAAGGTTTTTTTACCAAACTTGCCACCGCCTTTGCGGCACGAAGCTTGGTTTCATCGGTTATCGCAGTAAGTTTTTTATCAAGAGCACCGCGAAAGATACCGGGGAAAACCAGTGAATTATTCACCTGATTCGGATAATCGCTACGGCCTGTCGCTATTACGCAAGCACCGGCCTGCTTGGCATCCTTGGGTAGGATTTCCGGTACTGGATTCGCCAGCGCAAAGACTACTGGCTTGTCGTTCATCATCTCAACATGATGCTTAGTGATAGTGCCAGGGCCCGACACACCTATAAGTACGTCGGCACCTTCTACAGCTTCCAATACATCACCTTTAACCTTCCTACTATTAGTCACCTTTGCTAAATCTTTTTTGTAGCCCGATAGTCCCGGGCGGCCGGCCACTATTGCTCCCTGTCTGTCGGTCACTATTACATTACCCACCCCTGCCTTCAGTAGCAAAAGTGCGGTTGCCCGACCGGCCGCCCCTGCCCCGACTATTACCACTTTCATCTTCTTCAGATTCTTTTTGACTACCTTAGCGGCATTGATAAGTCCCGCGAGTACCACTATGGCCGTACCGTGCTGATCATCGTGCATTACTGGAATAGTCAAGTCTTTTTTTAGCCTCTCCTCTACTTCAAAACAAACAGGAGCGGCAATATCTTCAAGATTGATACCACCAAAACTTGGTGCGATGGCCTTGACCGCCGCCACAATTTCATCTGCCGTATGTACATCTAGCACTATTGGCACTGCGTCTACTCCGGCTAGAGAATTAAATATCGCCGCCTTCCCTTCCATCACCGGCAAAGAAGCTTCCGGACCAATGTCACCCAGGCCCAAAACAGCCGAACCGTCACTTACCACCGCTACCAAGTTATTTTTCATGGTGTATTCGCGTGTTTTTTCCGGATACTTTGCCAGATAGGCGGATACAGCCCCTACCCCTGGAGTGTACATCGTACTCCAATCAGTCTTTGACTTGAGTTTTACTTTACTCTGAACAGCGAGTTTGCCCTTGAGTTTTTTATGGAGAGCAAGAGCGAGTTTGTTATAATCAACAGCTTTTTTCATAGTGATTTATTTAATGCAATAGAAGGTATTATAGCGCATACGTGGCGAAAAAAAGAAATACCCATTTAAAGTACCATTTAAATGGGTATTTCTTTAATATGTCCAGCACTCGGTGCTGGACATATTGCTGGAGATAAAAAACATCCGCGCAATTCACAGTGAATTGTGCGGACGGTTGCTTATTTTCTCAGAGAGAAGGTTAAGCGAAACCTTGAAAGAACAGACTCGGAACATTGCGCTAGCAAGCCGATTGCGGGTCCAGCCCTAGATGCGCTCAGGAAACCTCCCTACACCCGGACCATTCGGTCGGGCCAAGCAAAGCTTGGCGGGTGGCGAGGGGACCAGAGTCCCCTCGCCTGGTGCTCGCCTCATCACCGAGCGGGCGCGGGCTCAGGCACCGGCAGCGAAATTGCCGGCGACATGCGAGTTGCGGCCGATATCGAAGTACGAACGTGCCCAGTCGCACAGGCCGACCCAGATCGTGCCGATCCGATTGTCGATGCGCTTGATCCCGCCCGGATCGGCCTCGCGGCAAGTCGGCTTGGTGTTCGAACTGGTCGAAGTCAGGCTGCCCTTGTCGACATGGTCATGCGGCAAGATATAGGCGACTCCGAGGCCCAGCATCAATGCGGTTGCGATGCCCGGGAAGCCGGCGGTCGACAGGGCGATCATGGCGAAGACAGCAGCGCCCGACAAGAGCGTCAGTGTAGCCGTCGCAAGAAGGACTTTTTTCATTTGTCCATCCTTTCTGGTTGTGGCCGGTTGCGTAAGCTTCCGGCGGTTCATAGGCTCATCCCTGTTGGGTGCCATTTCTTATTTATACCCTCCTCACCACGGATTGCAAGTCATCTTATGGGAATTTGGTAGAATAACGGCATGAAACCAAGCGACCTACTCACCGATCATTTCCGAGTTGATACTCCGCACCAAAAGGCCTTGAAGAAGCTAAAAATCGCCACCATAGAAGATCTTCTCTATCACCTACCCGCTCGCTATGAGGATATTAGCGATGTGCAATCGGTCGCCGGCCTCGCACTTGGGCAAGAGGCAGTGGTATATGGCCGGCTATCCGGCTTAAAAACCCGCAAAGCTTGGAAGAGTCGGCGACCGATTGCCGAGGGATATATCGAAGACGGCTCCGCCAAGATTAAGGTGATGTGGTTTAACCAGCCTTATCTTGCCAAAATGTACTCCGATGGTATGTATGTGAAAGTGGCTGGAAAAGTAGCTGGTAGTGAAGGAAAGGAATATATCGCCAACCCTGAAGTAGAGAAACTTGATTCACTGCCGGTAGATCGACACGATTCTATTTTTAAAAACACCGAAGACCTAGACGACACTATTTACCCCATCTACCGTGAGACTAAGGGAGTGACTAGCAAATGGTTTTATCATCATGCACTGAAATGCTTTGAAAAAGGTATTTTAGACACATTAGAAGACCCAATACCGAGTGAAATACTGAAGCGCTACAACCTACCGGAACTAAAGACAGCTCTGGTCTGGATACATTCCCCTAAAAAAGCCGAACACGCCGAAAGTGCCCGCAAACGCTTTGCCTTTGAGGAAGTATTTTATATACAGGTACAAAAAGCTTTGGACCGAGAAGAAGTCTCTGTCGCCGACACCTACACCATAAAGACTGCGAAAAAACACGTGGCGGAATTTATCGACCGCTTCCCTTTCACCCTTACCAAGAGTCAGGACAGGGCGGTGGCTGAAATCCTTAAGGATTTCAGCCACCGCCCTGCGATGAGTCGCCTCCTTGAGGGCGATGTTGGCAGTGGCAAGACAGCTGTCGCTGCTACCACTGCCTACGCAGTAGCTACTTCTCGCCCACCAGAAGGTATGAGAGGTCATTCTCTTGATATTGAAAAAACTAAGTCCACAGATTTAGAGTATGGGAATTTGCAAGTGGCCTACATGGCCCCCACCGAAATCCTCGCCAAGCAACATTTCGAGAGTTTTATTGAATACTTTCACCACCTCCCTATCCAGATTGGTCTTATTACCGGTTCTGGTTGTATGAAGTTTCCAAGCAAAGTAGATCCGACTAAACCTACGAAAATTAGCAAGACTCAGCTCTTGAAGTGGGTAAAAAATGGTGAAATACCGATTCTTATCGGCACTCACGCACTTATATATAAGAGCGTGGAGTTTAAGCACCTTGCTTATGTCATTATCGACGAGCAACACCGCTTTGGTACAGGTCAGCGTAAAGCTCTGGCTAAGAAAGACGCTCGTATGCCACACCTACTTTCTATGACCGCTACTCCCATACCTCGCACCCTGGCCCTCACCATCTACGGTGATCTTGATATTACCCTGCTCGATGAAATGCCTAGTGGACGCAAGCCAATCAAGACCGAGGTGATAGGACCCGGCCAACAAGAAAAAATGTACGAGAGTGTGAAAAAAGAATTAAAAGCCGGCCGCCAAGCCTACGTCATTTGCCCACGTATAGATGAGCCGGACCCTGACAAAGCCACTGCTCTTCGCTTAAAGTCAGTCACAGCTGAAGCCAAGAGGCTAAAGAAAGATATTTTTCCCGAGTACGAAATAGGTATTCTTCACGGCAAAATGACTCCGAGTGAAAAGGACAAAGTAATGAAACAGTTTGCCGAACATAAAATTGATATTCTGGTAGCTACTTCGGTAGTGGAAGTGGGAGTAAACGTACCCAATGCCACCAACATAATTATCGAAGGGGCGGAGCGTTTTGGTCTTTCTCAGCTTCACCAGCTACGAGGGCGTGTAATCCGCGGTACTCACCAGCCATATTGTTATGCGGTAACAGACAGCAAGAGTGAGAAAACTCGCGACCGCCTAAAGGCATTGAAGACAGCTAAAAATGGCTTTGAATTAGCCGAGCACGACCTGCAGTTTCGTGGTAGTGGAGAGCTATACGGCCAGAAGCAATCCGGCCTCACCGACCTTGGTATGGAAGCCATTAAGAATCTCAAGCTTGTAGAAGCGGCACGGAGTGAGGCTCGTGGTTTGGCAGAAAAACACGACATCGCTACAGACTTCCCTCTCATTCACCACAAACTCCAAACTATCCAGGCTGAGCTTCATATGGAGTAAGCTCAGTATTATAATATGCACTTCGTTGTCCACCCGGCTGGACTCGAACCAGCGACCATGCGTGTATAAGACGCACGCTACTACCAACTGAGCTACGGGTGGATGACTGATACTTTACCTCATCTGGTTCTTATCAGCAATGTAATATTTATTCCTCAAATAACGAATTCCTTATTTTGCGCTTCGCACAATTTACGGCCATGAACGCCACTCACTGGCGCAGTCTGGAACTGCCCGACCCGACAGACAGGGTGAGGTTGGTGGCGGATGTTGTGAACGACATCCCCGATCCTCTCTCGCTGCCTGACGGCGACCGGGTGGTGCCGCTGGGGTGGACAACCGAGCCGGATCGCCTCAAAATCGGTTTGGCAGCCGGTTTGAGGCGTCAACTGGCGGAATAGGCGGATGAAAACTGAACGCGGGCGGGACGAATGTCCCCGCCCGCGTTTTTACGTACAATAGTGCGTATAAAAAGCTGATATACTTAGGCTATATGCGACTTTTATTGCAAGCGAAATCCTGGTATATCGCCGGTGGTGTTCTTGTGGGAATCATTGTTATCTCGACAATAGCCGGCATTTTTCAAAAGAGCCAGAGCAATGGGATTATTTACACGGTAGACAAGGGAGAAGTGAGTGAGGTAATTTCTGTTTCCGGCTTTGTGGAGGCTAAAAACACTGCTGAACTTGGCTTCCCGGCTACCGGTATAGTGACGGAAGTTTTTGTCGATGAAGGCCAAGTGGTAACCGAAGGTGAAGTATTGGCGACCATGGCTTCCGCCCGGCTGGTAGCACAGCGCAATAGTGCACTGGCAGTATTAAAAAGCGCGGAACTAGACTACGCCCAAGCCAGTCGGGAACAAAGCGACCAAGCTATCTATGCTGTACAGATAGAAAACGCAGGTTCAACAGTAGAACAAACTATCAGCGAGTACAACGAAAGACTTGCCAATGCCAAGCTCACACTGCTTTCTTCAGACCTTGAAGCTCGAGCAATCAACGGCAACGAAACAGCTGCTCCCCCCACTATCACAGGCACCTACACTTGCGATACCGAAGGATCTTACATAATTGAAGTGTATCAATCTAGTGCCGCTTCCGGCTTCTCTTACCGAGTAAGCGGCTTGGAGAACAGCACCGGTAGCGGCTACACAAACCAGCCGGGTTCTCTTGGAAAATGTGGCCTTTCCATACAGTTTACTGAAGGAGAAGTATATAACGGCTCTCGCTGGGAAGTAACAATACCTAACACTAACGGTCAAAGCTATATCACCAACAAAAACACTTATGAACTCCTCTTGCAGCAGCAGAGCAACGCTATCACTTCCGCTCAAAACAATCTCAACCTCACCGCTACCGAGGCTAACGCCGCTCTCCGCTCCCGACAAGCCGCGGTAAATAAAGCACGAGCTGACTTGGCTGCCATAGACGCTGATCTACAAGACCGTTCGGTAGTCGCACCTTTCGCCGGAATGGTTACTAGTGTAGATATAGTGAAAGGTGAAACGGCTACACCGGAGCCCATTATCACAGTCCTGGCTGAAGACGCCTTCGAGCTCAAGGCGAGAATACCGGAGATAGATATAACTAAGCTCCAAGTAGGACAAAGTGCTGAAGCGGTTTTTGATGCCCGTGCCAACGATACAGTCCGAGGTATCATCACCTACGTATCACCATTAGCGGAAATTATCGACGGAGTAGCGTACTTTCAAGCCACCATTTCTCTCAATGAAGTACCGAAGTGGCTACGCTCCGGTCTCAATGCCGACGTAAACATTATCATCAAAAGTGAAGACAATGTGGCACGTATACCAAAACGTTTCATATATTTAAAGAATGAAGAAGAATACGTCGATGTTCTGCGTGAAGGTAAGCGTACTGCAGTAACAGTCGAAGTGGCATTTAGGGGTAACGATGGCATGGTAGCGGTTTTGAATCTAAACGAAGGAGATAAGGTACTCTCTCCGGAATAGCCTATGCGTAGTCTTCGAATCGGACTATTACTCGGAGTGCGCCAAATTCAAAGAGCTAGTATCTGGACTACCGCTCTCATTATTTTCGTGATGATGCTCACTTTTCTAAATCTCATAGTAGTTTCGGGTATTTTGGTTGGGCTTATCGAGGGAGCAGAGAGAGCAGTGCGTGAAAACGCATTGGGAGATATTGTTGTCTCTGCGCTTGACGACGAAGACCGTATACTTGAAACAGACTCTTTCGTAAAGGAAATTTCCACTTATCCAGAAATACAATCGTACGCAGTACGCTATCACGGCCAAGCCGTATTGGAAGCCAACTACAAGGAACGTCGTGATCTGAGTGCGGAGCGAGATACTGCGGCAGTTACGGTAAATGGTATCGACCCGGACACGGAAGCCGAGCTTTCCAAACTTGATACCTTAGTGGTAGATGGAGAGTACCTAGACGAAAATGAAGAAGGGTATATATTGATTGGAGTATACTACTTAAAACGATACGCCGAAAATTTTGGTGACGTATTCGACACCATAGAAAATGTCTACCCGGGAGACACCGTACGCATGACCGCTGGTGATATTTCCAAGGAGTTCAAAGTTAAAGGTATTATTGAATCGAAGGTGGATGAAGTAAACTTCGCTGTTTATATACCTGAACGAGAGTTTCGCCGCGTATTCGGACGTCTTGACCGCAATGCTGACAGTATTGTGATCCGTACACAAAGACCAGAACAAAATCTGGAGGTGGCAAACTTAATGCGCACAAGTGAGCTGGCAAACTTAGCCAAGATTCAAACCTACGAAGAAAGCCTGCCGAAATTTCTTATCGATATTAAAAACACCTTCAATGTACTTGGCACAGTTATAGGTTCTATCGGTATTGTGGTAGCTTCTATTACCATCTTTATCATTATCTTTATCAACGCTCTTTCTCGTCGTCGTCATATCGGTATTTTGAAGGGTATCGGCATAGAGAGGAGAGCCATCGAAATAGCTTACGTGATACAAGCGGCTTTCTACGCTCTCTGTGGCTCTCTTCTCGGCGTACTGTTGACTTACGGTTTCTTGGTGCCAAGTTTTGAAAAGAACCCAATTCAATTCCCCTTCAGTGACGGTATCTTGGTAGCTGAACCTATGGGTACAGCCGTTCGTTTTGCAGTACTCTTTACTATCACTTTGATTGCCGGCTTTATACCCGCCTGGATGATTGCACGCCAGAATACTCTTAACTCTATCCTTGGAAGGAAATAATATGAAAACTATTGTCAAAGCAACTAATCTAAAAAAGTCTTTCGACTCGGGTTCGATAGTAACTCATGTACTCAAAGGTATCGATATAGAAGTGAAGGAAGGTGAATTTATGGCTATCATGGGTAAATCCGGTGCCGGTAAATCTACCTTGATGTATCAACTCTCCGCTCTAGACACACCGACCAGTGGCGAAATACTGGTAAACGGTATTGATGCTACCAAACTAAGTGAGAAAGAACGAACAAAGTTTCGTCTTAATACTTTGGGTTACGTGTTTCAAGACTACGCCTTGGTACCTGACCTAAGCGCTCGTGAGAATGTAATGATGCCACTTTTGATGCGAGGGTTATCTTGGGATGAAGCGGAAACTCAAGCAGAACGTTCCCTTGATAAGGTTGATCTTTCCGGTAAATATATAAACCTCCCCTCTGAACTATCCGGAGGAGAGCAACAGAGAGTAGCTGTCGCCAGAGCAATCGCGGTAGAACCAAAAATCATCTTTGCTGACGAACCAACCGCCAACCTAGATTCTATCTCCGGCCAGCAAGTGGTAGATCTACTAACTTCGCTGCACAGAAATAAGGGTCAAACGATAGTAATGGTAACTCACGAGATGGAATACACTGAAAACTGTGATCGTATTGTTGAAATGGAAGATGGCCTTATCAGTAGCCAAAGCTACCAATAAAGCAGGTTGCTGCAAGCAACCTGCTTTATTGTTCTGGCAACGTTTTTATTCTTCTTCTACCTCGTCTGTCACAGACTTGGATGGATCCGTAATCTTCTCCTCCGCTTCCCTTTCGTCTCTATACACATCATTTATCGGAACCCCTTCTTGTTTGAGAAGCTCCTCATATTCCGGTCTTTCCAAAGTTTCCACTTCCATAAGTTTCATAGAGATATTTTCCAAAGCAGTCTTGTACTTTGTAAGTATTTCTCGCGCCTTCTCCTTACCTTCTTCCACTAGACGGGCCACCTCATCATCAATAGCTTTTGCTACTTGTGGTGAATAACCACGATCTTCACTCATACCCCCACCAATCAAGCGCCCCCCGGTACCTTCCAACGCTATAGGACCAAGTTTGCTCATACCGTACTTAGTTACCATGTCACGAGCCAAGTTCGCTACTACCTGAAGGTCATTTTGCGGACCGGTGGTAAGGTCGCCAAAGATCATTTCTTCAGTCACGTAACCACCCAAAGTCATCGCAATATCATCAATAAACTCTTTACGGGTGTGCATCTTTCTGTCTTCATCAGGTAATTTCAGGGTATATCCGGCCGCACGACCGCGGGATATAATGGAAATTTTTTGTACCGGATCGGCATATGGTAGTACGCTGGCAACCAGCGCGTGTCCCACTTCGTGGTAAGCGGTAATCTTGCGTTCTTTCTTAGAAAGAACATGACTCTTGCGTTCCGGTCCAAGCATCACCTTTTCAATAGAACGGATTAAGTCGAACTGCCCTACCTTCTTTCTTTCTTCACGAGCAGCCAAGATAGCCCCTTCGTTCATGAGCGATTGCAAGTCAGCTCCTGAAAAGCCAGGTGTCCGCTGTGCGATTATTTCCAGATTTACATCTTCTTGCAGTGGTTTCTTACGAGCATGTACCTTAAGTATTTCCTCTCGATCTTTTTTATCAGGCAGGTCGATAGTTACTCGCCGATCGAATCGTCCCGGACGCAGAAGAGCCGGATCCAGTACATCAGGACGGTTCGTAGCTGCCATTACTATCACCTTCGCGTTGGGTTCAAAGCCGTCCATCTCAACCAAGATCTGGTTCAGAGTCTGTTCACGTTCATCATTTCCACCACCAATACCGGTACCGCGAATACGCCCGACCGCATCTATTTCGTCTACAAAGATAATGGCCGGAGCATTTTTCTTCGCCATATTGAAAAGATCACGCACACGTGAAGCACCTACCCCCACAAACATCTCCACAAACTCTGAGCCGGAAATAGAGAAAAAAGGCACACCGGCCTCACCCGCTACCGCTCTGGCAAGCAATGTCTTACCGGTACCTGGTGCTCCCATCATCATTACCCCCTTGGGTATCTCGGCACCAATGTCCAAAAATTTCTTCGGATTCTTCAAGAAGTCTACAATTTCCTCTAGTTCCTGCTTGGCTTCTTTGGCACCGGCCACGTCTTTAAAAGTTACCTTCTGATTTTGGTCATTAGGGTCAATCATCCGCGCTTTACTGTTGCCAAAGCTCATAGCCTGCATACCGGCACCACGAACTGAGCGGGTAAAGAACCAGATGATTATCAGGAGGAATAGTAACGGAAACAAAAATGGCGCCAACACTCCAAGCCAATAACCGAAACCGGTTGGGTCTTGGACTTCGATATCGATTGAGCTAAGCTCCTGTGTACTGACACCCAAATTAGTGAGAGTTTCTGAAATAGCAGCGTCGGTTTCCTTCTTTAGTTTCCCTTCCACTCTCCCTTCTTCTTTGTAAGTTATAGTAATCTCGCTTCCTTGCACCAACACTTTCGCTACCTCACCGTTCTTTACCTGTGTCACCATTGCTGACAAAGTAAGTTCTTCGGGTTTAACATCATTTTCTGTTATATAGGAGTAAACGGCAGTGAAAATCAATAGCACAAACAATACTGACAATACATTGTTCCAAAAGTTACCCGGACCAATTTGCATTTGCTTGGTGGTGCGTTTGACAAAATCACCCTTTTTTGAGTTCTTTAGTTTATTCTTCTTAGTTTTTTTATCAGCTGACATAGTTGGCGTATTATACAAGAATAATACTTATAAACAACATCGTCTCATGCAAGTTCCTCATGAGGTATCTCATGAGGAATCTCATGAGATACCTCATGAGATGAAAAAGATACGCCAAGTATCATATGCCATCTACCC
>DFPA01000022.1:0-283 GCA_002377025.1 Patescibacteria group bacterium UBA3527 | reverse complement strand
ATGATAGGTAGACTTTCTTATTTGGGTTGAGGTACGTACTTGTGCTTCAAGTAGGATATAGTATCGTTTCTCTATGGCCACACTAGCTAAAAACAAAAAAGCCACTTTGAACTATATTATTCTCGATACGTTCGAGGCTGGCTTGGTATTGGCAGGTTATGAGGTAAAGGCTATTCGCGCCGGCAAGGCGAGCCTTGCCGGCTCATATATCACTATCAACGGTACTGAAGCCAACCTAGTCGGAGCCACCATCGCTCCCTATCAACCCAAAAATACTCCCGAA
>DFPA01000004.1 GCA_002377025.1 Patescibacteria group bacterium UBA3527 | reverse complement strand
TTCTTAGTCAATGCATTAAAAAGCGTGGACTTCCCCACATTTGGTAAACCAACAATTCCGACTGAGAGATTCATAACTTAAAGAATAATGAAGACTAAGATATACCGAGTTAGTTAATATAACAAGAAAACAGGCTATCGTGAGGATCAACTAGGCTTAACGAGCTTTTTCACCCAATTTTGCTACTTCGTTGAGCCATTTATCACGACATTGTCCATCCACTCTCTCACAAGGTCCATAAACGGAAACTTTTGTCTTGATACCGGCAAACTCGAGAATGCCGTGTTGTATTTCGTTGGTAAAATCACCATACTTCCACCAAGTTTTAAATGGTCCATTGGTGCCAGCTACCACTATTACTCTAGCGGTTTTCCCCTTAAGTCGCTTAATGAGTTTTTTGGTCACTTTGTCGAAGTTAAATGCAAAGCCTGGAATCCAGAAACGATCAAAAAGTCCTTTTAGGAGGGCAGGCATAGTATTCCACCAGTTTGGATACACAAGCACAATATGGTCCGCCCAGTTGAAATCTTCCTGCAGACTCACTAGGTCCGGCTCAAGTTCTTGAATTACCTTATACCCTTTGTGCAAAATCGGATCAAAACTAAGCTCACCTAAATTCACTCGTCTCACTTCGTGGCCGGCTGCTCTGGCAGCTTCTTCATAAGAACTCGCTATTGAACCTGAGTACGTCTCTTTATCTGGATGTCCCAATAAGACTAGTATTTTCTTGCTCATGCCTAGCGTATAGACCCATCGGGGTTAAACTTACCGGCTGTCGGAGCTCCTTGCATCTGCAGCATTTTTTGTTGCATCTCGGGACTCATTGATTTGGCTATCTCAGCCTGATACTTGGGCAACACCTTCATTGCTGCGGCCATTTGGTTGTTGCCATTACTCTTCATCTCAGCTTGCATTTCTTTAGCAATCTTCTGAAATAACTCGGGGTTCGTCTCGACCATTTCCATTATCATCGCTTGTTGATCCTCTGGCACACCCTTCATTTGGGACTTGAGCATCTTTTTAACTGCCATTTTTTTCAAATTTCCAAACATATGATTGTTATTGTATCAATTCATTTAAACTATACAACTAATCTCCATCCGTAACTTTTCTATATTTTAGATAAGCCATAACACTATTTACAATAGCGGCCATGATCAAAAACATGCTCCCGTAACCAAATAAGAACTGCCACATTGTAAACTCGCTTATTTGCAGTGGCAGCAGTGCGCTCACTACACCCATGGTATACCAAGTAGAGGCCTGCAAAGCGGGACCAAAAGTACTGGGCATTATCTTGGCCGTCATCAGTATGGCGTTTACATACAAAACTGCCAGCAGTACAGCTATGGCATAGGCATGGGGAGTGTCATACAAAAAACTCGCTTGACCGGAGTAGCCGATAAACAACTGGAGCAAATAGGTAAGCAATATAGCTGCCATTGCAACGCGCAAAACTACATAAACAATACCGAGCATACCCCTTTCGGTTTCGTCTATCTGTCCGTCGGCTATGGCTTTAAAAAATTCCAGTATTGCCAAGGTTGAGCTCCCCACACCCAAACTGATACTGAAACTTAGTAAGATTGCACTGACTATAACCAAACCTTCCATAAGTGAATTATAACCTTTCTCACTTAGCAATTTTGAGTTTAACCACCACCTCAATCAAGATATGAATAGGGAAGTTAAATAAGTATTGTTGCGTGATTATTTGACACTTCGACTGTCCCAATCCTGAGTTCCAGCTTTTCTTCCGACCCGTCTGGCTTTTTAATCGTAATAGTGCCACTGCGTAGTGGAGAAATGAGTGGTTCATGACCGGCCAGTATTTCCATCTCTCCATCTATTCCCGGTAGATGCACCGAAACAACCTCTCCCTCAAACACGGGGCCGTTTACTTGTGAGACCGTTAGTTTTAGTAGTTTTTTATCTGTCACACTACTTGGAAATTACTTCATCAATTCCGCCCTTCATGTAGAAGTCTTGCTCATTCTTTTCGTCATGCTTGCCGTCAAGAATCTCACCGAAACCACGAATGGTATCCTCAAGTTTCACATACTTGCCGGGAGTACCGGTAAATACCTCCGCGACTGAAAATGGTTGGGAGAGGAAACGTTGAATCTTACGCGCTCTGTACACTGTTTGCTTGTCATCTTCGGAGAGTTCCTCAATACCAAGAATCGCGATGATGTCTTGCAGATCCTTATAGCGCTGCAACACAAGCTTCACACCTTGCGCTACACGATAGTGTTCATCTCCAACAACATTTGGGTCAAGGGCGGTAGAATTACTTTCCAGTGGGTCGATAGCGGGATAGATACCCAGTGATGCCAATTGACGAGAAAGTACTACAGTCGAGTCTAAGTGGGAGAAAGTTGTTGCAGGAGCTGGGTCGGTAAGGTCGTCGGCGGGCACGTACACTGCCTGTACGGAAGTGATAGAACCTTTTTTGGTAGATGTAATTCTCTCTTGCATTTTACCCATTTCTTCTGCCAAAGTAGGTTGATAACCCACTGCAGAAGATACACGACCCAAGAGTGACGACACCTCCTGTCCGGCTTGAGTGAAGCGGAAGACATTATCCATAAAGAACAAGACGTCCTTACCCTCCCCTTCATCTCTTAAGGCCTCAGCCATAGTGAGGCCGGTAAGACCTACACGAGCTCGTGCTCCCGGCACTTCGTTCATTTGACCAAACACAAGAGCTGTTTTGTCGAGTACTCCTGAGTCCTTCATTTCGTGATAAAGATCATTTCCTTCACGTACACGCTCACCTACGCCAGCGAACACAGAATAGCCACCGTGATTGGTTGCAACGTTGTTAATGAGCTCTTGGATAAGTACTGTCTTACCTACTCCGGCGCCGCCAAAAAGACCGACTTTACCTCCCTTAATGAATGGTGCGAGTAAGTCTACCGACTTAATACCCGTCTCAAAAACCTCGGTCTTGGTCGACTGATCCACAAATGCTGGAGCTTCTTGATGAATCTCACGTACGTTTTCGCTTCTTGAGAGCTTGCTACCGCTATCCAAAGTGTCACCCAACACATTAAACAGTCGCCCCAGAGACTGCTCTCCAACCGGCACAGAGATGGCTGCACCGGTGTCAGTTACATCCATGCCTCTTTTTAATCCCTGAGTGTCTTCCATAGAAATTGCCCGTACACGGTCCAAGCCAACATGCTGAGCTACTTCAAGCACAATTTTTTTATCACCCTTCTGCACTTCAAGGGCGTTGAGTAACTCCGGCACACCACCATCTCTAAAGTGAACGTCCACTACCGGACCAACGATTTGCGTTATTACACCTGTTTTTGTTTGTGTGTTCATAGTGTCTAATAAATCAATAATTACTTTCTACTTTTTTCTCTCATAAACTTGTGAGACGACCTTGGGTAAAAATAATTGTTTCAACACAAGGTCGTGGCGCAAGTTTTATTACTTTCTTCACGAAGTAAATGACATAAAATTTTACTTCATAGCTTCTACACCGGCGGTAATCTCCGACACTTCCGCAGTTATTGCCGCCTGTCTGGCTTTGTTAAACTTAATTGTCAACGCCTTTACCACCTCCTTGGACTTATCAGTGGCATTCTTCATGGCTACCATTCTGGCCGAATGTTCCGAAGCTTTACTCTCCAATAAAGCATGATAAATAAGAACTTGTACCAGCTGAGGAACAAGTGTGTCCAGTACTTGGTCCGGCGAGGGCTCCACTGTATAAGCAATCTTGTTGTCAAGATTCAACTCTTCGTCGCTAAATTTTCCCTCTTTTGGCTTAATGCCTGCCATGACCTCTCGGATTACCTCAGTCCTCAGCGGCAGGACTTGTCTTTTGGTAGCTTCTTGTTCAAAGGTGGATAGGAAGTTTTGGTAGATGATATGAACATGATTGTACTCACCGC
>DFPA01000003.1 GCA_002377025.1 Patescibacteria group bacterium UBA3527 | reverse complement strand
ATGAAATTTAACCAAGTAGAGATAATAGGTATCGCCATTTGTATCGGTATTTTAGTAGTAGCACTCTGGTTTGTTAGAGTGGATCAAACCTCCAGTCTTTTAATCAATGACGAAGCCGGCACTGTCATGGTTGATGATAGTGAAAACCAAGCGGCAGCAGCAGCTACAGCTCTGGAGTCTGCATTTAGTGGAGGAAAGCTGCAGAAGTTGGTAATCGATGATGTTGTATACGGTGTTGGAGATGGAGTGCAGGAGGGTGACACAGTTACAGTCCACTACACCGGTTCATTACCTAACGGGCAACAGTTTGATAATTCTTATCAAAAAGGTGAGCCGTTTTCTTTCAAGGTGGGAGCTGGCAAGGTTATCGAAGGTTGGGAAGAAGGTATTCTCGGCATGAAAGTAGGTGGAGAAAGAATTCTTGTTATTCCACCAAGTAAGGGCTACGGTAGTAGAGATGTTGGTCCAATCCCAGGAGGCTCAAACCTAGTGTTCACAATAGAGCTATTGTCAATTGAGTAATGAATGTTCGCCCAGTTCACTTTGAAATAGAGCAAAGGTGCAAAGATTCTCTGGGAAGAGCCGGCATTATCCATACACCACATGGCAAGGTAGAAACACCGGCGTTTGTGGTGGTAGGTACTAAAGGTACAGTCAAAGGTATTAAACCGGATGACTTGGAGAAGTATGTCGGCAATCAAATCGCCCTTGCCAACACCTACCATCTTTTTCTGCAACCGGGTTCAGAAATTCTGAAAGAAGCAGGTGGTCTTCATGAGTTTTCGAAGTGGAATATGCCGACAATGACGGACAGTGGCGGTTTTCAAGTGTTTAGTTTAGGGGCCGCCTTTGGTAAAGGTGTTACCAAGTTTGCTCAAGGTCAAGTACGTGAGGAGGGTGCAGGGTTGAATATCTATAGCAAGGAGTTGGCCACAGAACATGGCAAACTTTGTGTTATCGATGAAGACGGCGTAACGTTCACCTCTCACTTAGATGGCTCAATGCATCGCTTTACTCCTGAGCGTTCGATAGAAATACAACATCACATTGGTGCAGATATAATCATTGCTTTTGATGAGTGTACCAGTCCTACAGCCGACTATGAGTACCAAAAGGAAGCAATGGAGAGAACACATCGTTGGGCTAAGCGATCAGTCATGACACATAAAAACAATTATGAAGCCCTAAAAAAGCAAGGCTTGTATGGGGTAGTGCAAGGCGGCAGGTACCTAGATCTGCGCCGAGAAAGCGCCAAGATACTTTCAGGAATGGACTTTGATGGTTTTGGTATTGGTGGGTCGTTTTCAAAGGCAGACTTAGGTGAGTCACTAAAGGTGGTGAATGAAATTCTTCCGGAGGAAAAGCCTCGGCATCTGCTTGGTATTGGAGAGCCAGAAGATATTTTGGCGGGAGTATTAAATGGTTGCGATACTTTCGATTGTGTAGCGCCAACGCGCCTGGGCAGAACAGGAACAATTTATGTCGAAACAGGAGAATTGAATGATTTCGCACTTCCACTCTACAAGAAGATAAATCTTTTGAACAGTAAATTTATGCGCGATTTCAGCTCCCTCGACAACAGTGAGAGTCCAATTGGCAATATGTACACAAAAGCTTATCTAGCTCATCTTTTTCGTGCTAAGGAAATGCTCGGTGCTCATCTCGCCTCTCTTCATAATCTTTGGACGATTGTGAACTACACTAAAAAGGTCAGAGCAGTACTACTGACTGAGTAAAAAACGTTACCCTAAAGTTCGAGGTCTTTCCTCGAACTGCGCATTTCTTTAATAATCTCAACGATTTCTACACTCTCAGCATCAAGAAAGTTCGAGGAAAGACCTCGAACTAGGTCGTCTGCAGTGTCTATACTATTACGAAATAACTCTGAGTCCTCTATGTCGTGTACTAAATTGTTGCGATAGACGTAGGCAAGCACTTGCTTTAAATCTTGGTCACTGTCAATGTGATGTGACTTGAACTTTCCCTGAAATAGCGAACCAGATCTCTGATATTTATTGTTGAAGTACATCGTATAGCCCCCAGCCACTCTCTGTAAAAACTTAGAGATACCCGAGTCTACATTACTACGCAGTAGCAAGTGAAAATGGTTTGGTAGCAGGCAATAACTTAAAATAGACACGGGTGGGTCAACAGGTTCTCGACTTTCCTGTAGTCTAAGTTTGCCAAGTACTTCACTGGTATTCAGACTATGTAATAATCTTTGAAAATATACATAGTCCTGCTTATCAATAAAAATAGTACGTTTATCAACTCCACGGTTAAAACAATGATAGTGCTCTCCTGGAGCAAAAGGTACAAGTCTCGATGGCATGTTTATAATCATACACAAGTTCGAGGAAAGACCTCGAACTTTTAAACAGGGGTGTAGATTAGTAGGTTCGAGGAAAGACCTCGAACTGCTTGTGTTTGTTGGGGTGATAGAGAGATAGTAGTAGTGAATGGTGGTAGTGATTTACGATTCTAATGCTACAAGTTATACTCGAAAAGTGAATTTTAAGATTGAGACAGAGAAAGTTCCGGCCGGTGATCAACCGATTGCTATTAAAGAGCTGTCGGAAGGTATAGATAAAGGTCTGAAGCATCAGACATTGTTTGGTGTGACCGGAAGCGGTAAAACATTTACCTGTGCCAATGTAATAGAAAAAATACAGAAGCCAACCTTGGTGATTGCTCACAATAAAACCCTTGCGGCTCAGTTGGCACAAGAATACAAAGATTTCTTTCCAAATAACGCAGTGCATTACTTTGTTTCTTACTACGACTACTATCAACCTGAAGCCTATATGCCCACCAGTGATACATATATAGAAAAAGAGGCGCAGATAAACGAAGAGATAGACAGATTACGTCATGCTTCCACCGAAGCACTTCTCACTCGCAGCGATGTGATTATAGTGGCGTCAGTTTCTTGTATATACGGTTTGGGTTCTCCAGTCGAATACAAGCGTGTGCAAAGAGACATTCGTGTCGGAGACTCTCTGACGCGAGGGGAGTTTATACGAGAGCTTGTCGAGATGTATTTTGAGCGCACCAATGCAGATCTTATCCCCGGGACATTTCGCTCGGTGGGTAATAAGGTAGAGGTAATGCCTACTAGCGAACGGATGATTTACAGAGTGGATTTCTCCGAAAATGGGGTAGGTTCTATTACAAAAATTGATGCCATTACACGTAGTATTGTAGAAGATATATCAGAATGGGCGTTGTTTCCCACTAAGCATTTTGTGACTCCAGAGAAAGAGAGACTGGAAGCAATTGAGGAAATCAATAATGAACTAAAAAAACAGCTCGCTAAATTTAAGCGTGAAGGGAAAATACTAGAAGCAGAGAGGCTAAAGCGAAGGACACAAAATGATCTCGCCTTAATGCGTGAAATTGGCTATTGCAACGGCATTGAGAACTATTCCCGACACTTTGATAGGCGTAAGGAAGGAGAGCCACCCTTCACACTGTTATCTTATTTTCCACACAAGTCAGATGGTACTCCTGACTTCCTTACCATTATCGATGAATCGCACGTAACCATCCCTCAGCTCGGAGGTATGTATGCGGGAGACAGATCCCGCAAAGATACATTGGTAGAACATGGATTTCGTCTTCCCAGTGCAATAGATAACCGTCCCCTGAAGTTTGAAGAGATAGAAAAAGAACTTGGACAAAGAATTTACACAACAGCTACGCCGGGTAGATACGAGAAAGAACGCTCAGAAAAAATAGTAGAGCAAGTGGTTCGTCCGACAGGTCTGGTTGATCCAATGATTGACATTCGGCCCGTAACAGAGAAAGGTAGTTACGAAGGGCAGATTAAGAACTTCATTACTGAGGCGGAAAAGACTATCAAAGATGGAGCCAGGGTGCTGGTTACCACACTTACCAAGCAAATGGCCGAAGACCTAGCTGACTTTTTAGAGGATAGGAAAATAAGCAGTAAATATATTCATAGCGACGTAGATACTTTGGAACGCATTGAGATACTTACAGACTTCAGAAAGGGAAAATTCGACTGCCTGGTAGGAGTAAACCTTTTGCGGGAAGGCTTGGACTTGCCTGAGGTAGAACTGGTCGCTATTCTTGATGCGGATAAAGAGGGTTTTCTTCGTAGCGAAACCGCACTCATTCAGACTATAGGCAGAGCGGCACGTAACGTGAACGGCCGGGTAGTGCTGTATGCTGATGAAATGACAAATTCACTCAATGAAGCAGTAACCGAGACAAATAGGCGGCGCGAGAAACAGATTGCATACAATGAAAAACATGGCATCACGCCGCAAACTATCTCCAAAGAGATTAAGTCCATAGCTGACCAACTACGCACGGATCATGATGTGGCGGTAGATACACTTCTCAAGGTCGATGTAGAGCTATATAAGAAAAGTCCAAAGAAAACTTTGAAGGAGAAGCGTAGGCAAATGGAAGAAGCTGTAGCTATCCTTGACTTTGAAAGCGCCGCCATTATTCGTGATGAAATAAAATACCTTGAGTCTTTGTAGAGTGTCGGCTATACTCGCATAGTCATTATGGCTAATAAAAAAACCAAGACAAGCTGGGACGACGATAAAGAAGAGAAAATTGTCATCAAAGGTGCTCGTACACACAACCTAAAGAATATTGATGTTTCACTACCACGCAACAAAATGGTGGTCATTTCCGGCCCTTCCGGCAGTGGAAAATCGTCACTTGCCTTCGATACAATTTTTGCTGAAGGTCAACGTCGCTACGTAGAATCACTTTCTGCCTATGCTCGACAGTTTCTCAATAAAATGCAGAAGCCGGATGTTGATGAAATATCCGGACTGTCTCCTGCCATTTCTATAGATCAGAAATCAGCTAGTAGAAATCCCCGCTCAACAGTAGCCACGATTACTGAAATCTACGACTATCTACGAATTCTCTATGCTCGAGTGGGACAGCCCTATTGTTTGGATACAGACGTAAAGATTGAGAAGCTTTCACAAGACGAAATCGCGAACATCATTCTTGACTCGATTGTGTCCAATGAAGTAAAGAACTCGACGAAAAAGGAAAAAGTAATGGGTATAGAAGTGACAAAAGGAAAAATTGCCATCTTCGCTCCGGTGGTAGTAGGTCGCAAGGGTGAATACTATCAATTACTTTACGACTTGTTGGGAAAAGGTTTCGAAACAGTAAAAATCGATGGTGAGACAAAACAACTCCGAGAGAAAATCACCCTAACCAAAACTAAGCGTCATGATATAGACGTGCTTGTCGATGAAATATATATAAGTGAATTTAGTAGTGACGAGAAAGGAAGTAGAGAACGTCTCACAGAAGCAATTGAGATAGCCTTGCATGAGGCAAATGGTTTGGTGAAAGTGGAAACACCTCAAGGAGAGAGAATGCTTTCAGCTAAGTTTATCTGTCCGGTGGATGGCTCTTCATTTCCTGAAGTAGAGCCGCGACTTTTTTCATTTAATTCACCTTATGGAGCTTGTCCGGAATGTAACGGCTTGGGAGTGGTAGGTATTTTTAACTCCGATGAGTGCCCTATGTGTAAAGGATCGCGCCTGCGACGTGAAGCATTACGTGTATATCTTGGAGGTAACAACAAATCCTTGGGTAAGAATATTGTGGATTTCACAAGTATGACAGTTGATGAGGCGATACAATTCGTTGATTCGCTTGCGCTAACAAATAAACAACAGGAAATTGCTTGGCCTGCTCTACGCGAAATTATTGAGAGGTTGCATTTTATGAAGAATGTTGGCATTGAGTATCTCACGCTTGATCGACGGGCCAACACTCTTTCCGGTGGAGAGGCTCAGCGCATCCGTTTGGCCTCGCAGCTTGGTTCCGGCCTTGTCGGTGCACTCTATGTCCTAGATGAGCCAACTATCGGATTGCACCAGCACGACAATGAGCGGCTAATAAAAACTCTCTTAGAGCTTCGTGATCTTGGAAATACTATAGTGGTGGTTGAACACGATGAGGACACCATCTTCGCTGCTGACTATCTCATTGACATTGGCCCCGGTGCTGGCGTACATGGAGGCGAGGTGGTTGTCTCAGACTACTTGGAAACTCTTTTATCGAACAAGGAGAACGATTCAGGTTCATCTACGCTCGCATATTTGCGCAAAGAAAAAGAAATTGAAGTGCCGGAAAGACGCACCGGTGAAAAGGGTTCTATCAAGATTAAAGGAGGAAAAGCATTTAACATAAAAAATCTCAATGTCGACATTCCGCTCGGTCGCTTGATTACCGTGACCGGTGTATCGGGTAGCGGGAAGTCAACCTTTATGTACGAGATTTTGCACCGTAACTTACTCGCGAAGTTGGAAAAGAGGTATCGTACAGCGAAGACGTTCAATATAGCTTCGATTACCGGTACTGAGTACCTGGGACGTACCGTTCTTATTGATCAATCGCCTATTGGACGTACTCCTCGCTCCAATCCAGCTACATACACTGGTGCCTTTACCCATATGCGTGACTTGTTTGCTGCTACTTCCGAAGCCAGAGCGCGTGGATGGAAACCGGGACGCTTTAGTTTCAATGTAAAGGGTGGTCGATGTGAAGCTTGTCAAGGTAATGGGGTTATTGCCGTAGAAATGCATTTCTTGCCAACCGTTTACGTTACCTGTGATGTATGTGACGGTAAGAGATTTACCAAAGAAACACTTGAGGTGCGGTATAAAGGCAAGAATATTCATGAAGTACTCCACATGACAATAGAAGAAGCTTATGACTTCTACCAGGACGTACCGGCTATCGCGGAGCGCCTCAACTCGCTTATTTCAGTAGGTCTTGGATACTTAGAATTGGGACAGAGCGCCACCACTCTTTCGGGAGGTGAGGCTCAAAGAGTAAAGATCGCCTCTGAGCTCTATCGTCCACACACTCAGAAAACCATTTACTTGCTGGATGAGCCAACTATCGGATTGCATTATGATGATGTGAAGAAACTTATTGAAATTCTTCAGGAATTGGTCAATAAAGGCAACACTGTAATGGTTATCGAACACAATCTCGACCTCATCAAAAGCTCCGACTATATCATTGACATCGGCCCGAGAGGCGGCGTCAATGGTGGCAAGATAGTAGCCAAAGGTACTCCGGAGGAAGTAGCAAGGAGCAAGGATTCTCTGACCGGGCAGTATCTTAGGAAGATTCTCTGAGCGACGCTCTTCGCGTTTGATAGTGTTCGAAATTACGTTCGAAATTTCGACCCACTACTTTATTCGAGTGCAGTAGTGACGACGTATGTACGTGTATAAGGCGGTTGAGCGTTCAGTCAGACTCTGTTACATTTAGTTTTTGGATACTCATGGTCTTGGAGGATGGAAATGTCGTCTACTACTCACACGCCAATTGAAGCGAAATGCGATAGAGAGGGTTTCGACCTACATAAACCTTCTATAATGCGGCACATCATGCACGATAGTTCGCCAATAGCTGCTCAAGCACGTATTGCGCGCAACTTCGGGCTTTCTCTTGAGGAAGTACGGCGCGAATATAACAAATGGCTTCAGAGCACAGACTGCACCGAACGGGCCGCTAAGGGCTTTGGACCGTTGTCATATTGACAGTGACAAGCGCTGGGACTAGGCCTCCCGGCCTTTTCCTTTTATACTCAACCTAAGGTGAATAGAGCAAAACTTAGTAAACTCAATATACCGGACGACTCAGGAGTTTATTTTTTTCTAGGTAAAAGAAAGGAGATACTCTACATCGGCAAAGCCACCTCTCTTCGCAATCGTGTGCGTAGCTATTTTACCCTTGACTTAAAAGAGAAACGTTCAGAGCTAATAGAAAAGATGGTAGAAAAAGCTATCTCTGTAGAGTGGACGGTTACCGATTCAGTTCTTGAGGCACTTATTTTGGAGACTAACCTCATCCGTACGCACAAGCCTCGTTTCAACACTATCAGTAAAGATGATAAAAGCTACAATCATCTTGTCATTACCAAGGAAGAGTATCCGAGAGTGTTGGTGGTAAGAGGAAAGGATTTAGTTGAGAAATATGATCCCGGTGAGATTCTCTATGAATTTGGACCGTTTCCAAGCGGAAGTTTGTTTAAGTCTGCTCTTAAAATAGTTAAAAAATTATTTCGATTTTACGATACTAGAGTTCCGATTGGTAGCGAGAAAAGCAAACTTGCGCGCGGAGTGGTGGACTTTAATCGCCAAATTGGATTGTACCCAAAAGAGGGTAATAGAGATGAGTACCTCAGAACCATAAAACACTTACGGCTATTTTTTAGCGGCCAAAAGCACAAGGTTATAAAAGATTTGGAACAAGAGATGAAACTGCTTGCGAAAGTCGAAAAGTTTGAGGAAGCTCATATTATCAAAAAGAAGATTTCCGCTCTACAACACATTGAAGACGTGTCACTTATTGACAGCGACACTTCCTTCAGAGATGCAAGAAACAAACGTGTAGAAGCCTACGACGTTTCCCACTTTGGCGGTGAAAAGATGGTCGGTGTTATGGTTGTCTTGGAGAGAGGAGAACCGGCTAAGAGCGAGTACCGGAAATTCAAGATCAAATCGATAGACAAAAGTAATGACCCTCAAGCCTTAAAAGAGGTCTTAGAACGAAGGCTTGAGCACGACGAGTGGCCCTTGCCACAACTGATTGTCGTGGACGGAGGAAAATCCCAGAAAAGTGTTGCGGAGAAAGTTTTGAAGCAGGCGGGCTTAATGATTCCGGTAGTAGCAGTAACGAAGGATGAGCATCATCGGCCGAAGTCACTTCTAGGCGATGAGTCATTGGTAAGTAAATTTGAGGATGAAATACTGCTTGCCAATCATGAGTCACACAGATTTTCATTGTCTTATCACCGTCAAAAAAGACGCCTAGAGAAGTAGTGACGTGCTAAAATACTTCTATGTCGAATTGGGTTCATAGGCGCAGGGTAGGAGTTTTTCGGGGTGGTGAGAATCACTCTTTTGCTCGTTCTATGGAGGCTGGAGGAAGTGTGGTTGCCTCTCTCAAGAGCAGGGATGATATTGAGCTTTTTGATATACAGCTATCTCCCCAAGGAGAATGGTTGTTGTGGGGTGTCTCCACGAACCCGGCTTCAGTATTACCCAATCTCGATTATGCATTCGTTACTCTTCATGACGCGTATGGTGAGGGTGGACAAATACAAAGAATGATGGAGCAGTATGGTGTGAGATACGCAGGCACAAAACCACTGTCTTCAGCTCTTGCTTATCACAAGGTTTTTTCAAAAGACACTTTGAGGAATCATTTGGGCATAAAAACGGCACCCCATTTGCATATCAAAAGTGCAGATAGAGATTTCCATAAATTGGAAAGGGTTTTGGCCAGCTTATTTTCTCCGGCTTATATAGTAAAGCCGGTTCGAGGTAGCGGTGCGGTGGATTTTTTCTATGCAGAAGACAATAATTCGCTACGAAATGTACTGGACGAGATTTTTGAGAGATACGATGAAGTGTTGGTAGAGCAGTTTATTCCCGGCAGTGATGCCAGCTGTTACTTGGTGAGAGATTTTCGAGATAACGAGTCGTACACAACTCCGGTGGTTGAAGTGACTGCATCAGGAAAACATTTAGCTCCCGCCACTTTTGATCGCAATGTAAAGGACGAAATAGAGGCGATTACCAAGGACGTACACGATGTTCTAGGTCTTGGGCATATTTCCAAGTCAGACTTCCGAGTGACTCCGGAAGGGAATGTGTATTTTCTTGAGGTAAACACTGTTCCCGATCTATCGGCAAATTCCAGCTTGGTTACTAGCTTGCAGTCTGTGGGCGCAGAATATACTGAATTACTTGATCATCTGTTAAATACTAAGTGTTAAAATAAAAATCATGAAAAACGAAAAAGCACTTTTAGTATTACTAGCGTATATCATTGGATTCTTAACGGCTATGATGCTGTTTGGGTTTCCATTGGTGAGATAAAAAAAGAGAGGGTATGCGATTTCCCGCATACCCTCAAGTTCATAGGGACCAAAGATCAGTTGTTCTTATCAGCCGCAATACCCCGATCGTAGTCAAGCCGTTCAGCAGCCTGTAGCGTCAGAATCTGAAACAGACGAGTCGCCTCATCATCCGACCCTACCGGAGCACCAGACTCGCCCGTACCACCGCCGAAGACGTACATCGGCACGTTGCGCTTGGCGAAGGCTTCAGCCCAGAGCTTCTGGATTTCGACTTCTGCATCCAGCTTCTGCGCCAGAGCGTTGTCTGCCTCCAGGATCTGCGTCTTGGCGTAGGCCTCGGCGTCAGCTGCCACCTGGACAGCCTCGGCGTCGATCCGAGCCTTCTCGAGCAGGATTTCCGATTGCTCCTTGGCAATCCGTGCCGCCTCGCGTTCCCGCTCGGCCGCCGTGATCGCCAGTTGCTTCTCGGTCTCGGCGTCGGTGGTCCGTTCGATCTGGATCACCTTGGCCGCTGCCTGTCGTTCAGCCACCTCACGCTCACCGCGAGCTACTGCCAGGAGCTTCTGCTCTTCTTCCTGGATCCGCTGTTCGCGAGCGATCGCTCGGTCGGCGGCAGCCTGCTGGCGCAGAGCCATCCGATCCTTGAACTTCTGGTTCGGATTGACGTCCGTCACACGCGCCGAAGTGACCGAGATGCCGAACTTGGTGAAGGACTGCTCCTTGCGCCGCGGCTGACCGGTTTCGTCCAGCAGCTTCTGCACGACGAAGACGGTCTTGGTGTCGTCGCCGAACTGCTCCTGGTCTTCACCGAGGGCTGCGTTGGCACTGCCGGGCCGGTCTGCCTCCACCGAAACACGCTGCTCGATGCGACGCACCAGGTAGATGCCGTCTTCCATCTGGCGTTGGAATTCGTTGTTGAACTCCGTCTTGCCACCTTGGAAGTAGTCTTCAGCCGACATCAGTGCTGCCGTGGCCCCAAGCGTCTCTTCGAACGCCGGCACCAGTTCCGTGCGCAGGAGGTTCTCCGGCGTCCGGTACTGCCGGGCCAGACGCAAGAAGGCGTCTTCGTCAGCCGGCAGTTCGAAGCGAGCCGTGGCCGACACCAGGGCATCGACCTGGTCGAGGAAGACCAGCGACTTCGGTGCGAGGTTCGCGCTCATCTGAGCACTTTCGACCTCAGCCACGACCTCGCCCTGACCGGTGGCCGAAGCCTGCACGGACATGGCGTTCTTCCAGGCATTGAAGCGGCCGAAGAGGTACAGGTTGTACCCCGTGTCGGACACCATCTTCTCCTCACCGAGAATCGTCCGGACATGGTATTTGAAGCCCGGTTCGGCGTAGAAGAACATGCCATTGAAGGAGGTGATGACGAACAGGAGCAGGCCGATGACCTTCACGCCCCAACCGGCCATGTTGACCGTGCCGTCGAGATTCTTGTTGTCGGGAAAGTCAAAATTGCGACGGATAACGAAACCCGCTGCAATGATGAACAGACCTAGGATTGGCCAAAACAACATTTGATGTTCCTTTTGTTTGTGTTGATATAAAGACCTTGTGGCCGAGTATAGTAATACAGACTTAGTTTTTGTCAATGTTTTGATAGAGCTCGAGGTGCTAGACTCACCATGAGATCCTATACTCAAGAAGAAGTATAATGCCGCTACGCGCTCCATGTGACACGCTTATTTCATGAAAGTAGTTAGTGTTGGGTTGAATAGGGACATGAATAAATAATGAATTGTCTCTAAACAGTTTCCTAGTTTTGTGGACCAGAGAGGACTCGGTCACAAGTCACTAACTATAATTGTTCGCAAAGCTCCAATTCTAGTAAGTGCTCGCTACCCCGACTCGGCTTCAGTCTCCACTTATGTTTCGACTGGCTTCGCAGCCTCCGTCTTTCGAATCCTCTCTATTCTTACAACGGCAAAGGTCGGTAAGACTTACGTCCTACCGACCTGTCGATTGTGGACCAGAGAGGACTCGAACCCCCGGCCTCCTCAGTGCAAATGAGGCGCTCTAGCCAACTGAGCTACTGGCCCAAACGAGTGACAAACTGAAAGCTTGCTTGCAGTTTT
>DFPA01000041.1 GCA_002377025.1 Patescibacteria group bacterium UBA3527 | reverse complement strand
TAGCGTGAGACAGGTTGGTCTCCTATCTACTGCAGGCGTCGATACTTGACGAGATTTGTCCCTAGTAAGAAATTGCTACTTCAACTGGAAACGGTTGTCGAAAACGCAACTCATAACGGTGAAGCCTTCATATGGTTTTGGTTCAAGAATTATATTCATGTACGGTCCAGTCATGATATAATTCGCTTGAGGACCGAAACCCTCTTTAAGGTAATACCGTGGGAAGTCGATCAAGTGAACATATAGCTTATATCGCCGGATTTCTTGATGGTGATGGCAGTCTGATGTTACAAATGAAAAAGCGTAGCGATAGCGCTCGTGGTTTTCGTTTTATGACAACAATCTGCTTATATCAAGATTCTCGGCATGAGCAAGAACTTCGTTGGATGAAGAAAGTATTAGGAGTTGGATATATTTCAGCTCGAGATGACGGTATTTCTGAACTTCGTGTCCAAGGATACGAAAGAGTTCTAGATACACTGTTATTGTTTCGGCCATATCTTAGATTCAAGCGAGTTCAGTGTCAGACACTCATTGCTGCGTGTCGTTTGCTGAACAGTAAGAAACTTAAAGATATGACTGACGGTGACTTAAAAAAGGTTATTGACTTTATGCTTGTTATTCAAAGTCACAATTATGTGACTAAGAAAAAGCGTTCCAAAGAAGAGCTGTATGCACAACTTGGTTTGACCCCGTAACGACTCAGTTACATGGAAAACCCCATGTGACGGATCGGTGCTGACCCCGAATCATTTCATTGAAAATGACGGACTTCACTGATAACATGTTGCTCCTTCGCTTACAGCTCATGTAAGAAAGGTAAAGGTATAGTCTGTGCTCCTGGAAACAGGGGATACGTGATAAATTATAGAAATTTATTATTCACGACGAGAGGACCGGGATGAACTAACCTCTGGTCTACCGGCTGTCGCGCCAGCGGCACCGCCGGGTAGCTATGTTGGGAATGGATAACCGCTGAAAGCATCTAAGCGGGAAGCCAACTTGAAGATTAGGTATCATTAAGTCCCCAGAGAGATGATCTGGTTGATAGGCACTAGGTGGAAGTACAGTAATGTATGGAGCCGAGGTGTACTAATAGGACGTGATTTCCAACAAGGAATGTTGTACATCGCCTCAAAGGTGAAAAATTGGATTACTTCTGTGTTGTGCGGCGGTAAAATGAAGCTCCCTGGCCTCAAGGCCCAGTCGCTCCATTTTCCTTACGCGCCTTGAACTAATCCAATTTTTCACCTTTGAAGGAAGACACATTTATTTTGAGTAAAGAAGGATATGCAATCCAGCCCTAGTTAGAGTTGGATAAAAATTGAATACAGTGAAATGGTTTGCGTGGCGTAGCTCAGAGGCAGAGCAGCTCTGAAATATGAGGGAAAGGAAGGAGGCAACCTCTCGAGTGGTCGGGGGTTCGAATCCCCCCGCCGCGACCAAATTATTTTACTGTATTCAATAAGAAAGTTCATAAAAAGCTTTTAAAGTTGGTGGGTTAGCGTTGGGGGTACACCCGTTCTCATTCCGAACACGGAAGTTAAGCCCAATCGCGCCGATGGTACTTCTTCGGAGGAAGAGTAGGTCACCGCCAACTTTAAGAGCTTTTTATTTTCAAAACCAATTTGTCCAGCACCGAGTGCTGGACAAATTGGTGTTTTGGGGAGGTGGAGAGGTGATAGTAAAGTGTTCAGTAAAAAGGTTGTGCTTTTTGATTAAAGGAGTAATATCGAAAGTGGAGAAAAGGACACTGAACAGAGTGGTGGCCAAGCATCAAGAGGTATTTTTACGTGAATAAAATAGCGTGCATCTTGGTATACTAGCCACCATTGGCAAATGAATTGCCTGTCGCCCGGCCGCAAGAAAATTCGACCCTGCGACACTGTTCACCCGCCCCCAAAGCCTAAGACGCGATTCTCATCTTTCGCGTGAAGATGATTGAGTCGTGCAGCTTTGGGGGCGATTTACGTTAGGCTTTGTTATACTAGTAGCATGTTTATCAAGAGACCGTGGGCTTTTTGGAGGAGGGTACAGTACGGAACGGGGTTTTCTGTGTTACTCCTGCTTTTGTTGGTATATATGTATAATTCATACATATATACTGCGGCATCTTGCTTTGATAATCGACAAAATGGCGAAGAAACGGGAGTGGACTGCGGAGGCTCATGTTCACGAATCTGTGCGGCTGATGTACAAGCTCCGGTAGTAAAGTGGGCGAAGAGTTTTAAGGTAACTGATGGTCAGTACAACGCAGTTGGGTATGTAGAGAACTTCAACACAAAAGCCGGTTCTCCCGAAGTAAATTACAAATTTTTGCTATATGACGGAAAAGGTCTTATTACAGAAGTAAATGGCACCACTTTTTTACCGCCAGATGGAGTGTATCCAGTATTTGCCGGTAGAATAAATACCGGCAATAGAACACCAACCAAGACGTTTCTCGAGTTGGAAGAAGCGGAAGTGTGGCAACCGGTATATGGCGGGCGCGATTTATTTACTGTTGCGGAGAGAGAACTTCTGGAGGTAGATAGTCGACCAAGACTAAACGCGACAATATTGAACAATGCAATCGTGCCCCTTAAAAATGCTGAGGTGGTGGCAACTATCTTTGACAGTCAAGGTACGGCCCTTACCGCCTCTCGTACTTTTATAGATGAGCTAGAAGGGGAAGAGGAAGTAGATGTGGTTTTCACTTGGCCAAATCCGATCGCTAAGACTCTAAAGAGTTGTGAGATACCGACTGACATTGTGTTGGCTATAGACCTTTCCGGTAGTATGAACTCCGACAACATTGATCCACCTGAACCTCTGACCTCTGTGTTAAGAGCGGCGGAAAGTTTCGTTGGTCGGCTTGAAGATAAGGACAAAGCAGCGTTGGTAACATTTGCTACCAAAGCCACAACCAAAGCCACACTACAATCACCTACAGCCATTGCTAATCAAGTGTCGACCCTCAGTATTGCACCGGAAGAGGAAACCGGAAGCACTAACACCGGAGATGCTTTTATACGAGCTGCAGAAATTTTTGCTTCTCCTCAGCATAATACAAATGCACGTAAAGTAATGGTTATTTTGACTGATGGCCTGGCAACAGCCGGAGGAGATGATCCTGAAGATTATGCCGTAAAAGCGGCGGAAGCATTGCGAGCAAATGAAGTGGACATATATGCTATCGGCTTGGGGAAAAATGTAAACATGGATTTTGTGCGAGCCATAGCCAGTGATAATTTTGCTTTCGAGGCTTTGAGTACCGCTGAGGTCGATCGGATATATCGCAATATTACCGAGTCTATTTGTGAGGATGGTCCGGCTGTGATTGATATTGTGGTGAAAACCAAGGATAACTTCACTCCATTACGTTAGTTTGTGCGCACTCTCAAAAACTTACTATCAGGCTTCGATTTCATACTATTCGGCGCTGTACTTACTCTTACTCTTCTTGGTTTGGTTACTATGTATACTTTCCAAGGAGACAATATATTCTTCGAGCGCCAAGTATGGTGGATACTGATAAGTATGGGGGTATTAGCGGCAGCTGTAGTGCCAGACTATCGCTTTTTGCGTAC
>DFPA01000058.1 GCA_002377025.1 Patescibacteria group bacterium UBA3527 | reverse complement strand
AATGGAAACGAACTCAGACTTCATCTTGTCCAAAACTTTCAGGCGTTTGTTGGCTTTATCCAATTGCGCAGCTAACCTCTCTAACTCCAGTTTCTGTTCAAATTCCTTTTTTACTCCTTTAACCAAGAAGTACCCAACTATGGCAGTAAGGAAGAGTGTTCCAAAAGCAATCATTTCTCTCTGTGCCTCTTTTACAAAAAATGAGGCAGCTACAAGACCGAACAATGCAACCACCAGAACTTGTGCCCCCGCGATGTGGATAGTAAAAGTTCTAAATTGAACTATGCTGTACGCAACAAGTCCAGCAAAGACAGGCATTCCAAACAGACCATATTGGCTAATGTTCCAATTATCGGTGATGCTACTGATCATGTTAGCCACAGTAAAAGATAGAAGAAAAGTGACCAACCCTACAGCAATAAACTTGGCTGATCTCTTGTGATTAGCTTCTAGACTTCCGATTTGCTTAAATCCAAACCAAACTGTAAGAGCGGTGAAAAGGCCATTAAGGATATAAGTGTAGTACAAAGCCAGCAGACCTTCTTTGCTCTCACACTCAGCTAGAGAAACAGCCTCAAGATTCAAACTCGTAGGTAGCAGTGCCACTAGTGGTAGCAAAGCAGCGAAGATTACAATATTGAGCCATAACGGAGGAATAGCTTTGTAAATAAAGACGTAGAATAAATAGAAAGCAATAGCGAAAAGCGCTGGCTCAGCTAATACTTGCACAGACCAAGCAAACATGACTATGCCGGGATCATTCGTTGCCCACAAAATAACATCCAAGAATGTCCATGTACCAAAGACCACAGCAAAGGCCAAGAAAAGCTTCGATACAAGTAGCTTCGGGTTATGTAAATACACTAAAAGGCTAATTGAAAGTGCTGCAAATCCTGCAATCAAGTGTGAATAGTAAATCAATGGTGAAACCTCCGGGGAGATAAATAGATATTTTGCAGGGTCAAAGGCGCAATAAATAATCGGATCCATAATGCTACTCGTCTAATACTTCTTCCTCATAATCCTCTGTGTCGTCAATGGCTTCAAAATCACGCTCTACAACGTAGCGATAAAAAGTAGCCGCGACACTAATCAAAACTAATATCAAAAGTGATCTAAACAGCAGTCTTGTAATCTTGTTGTTCATACAAAGTTCCTCTTATAAACACATAGTACCGTACGTCCTGATAGTTACTTCTGATATAGTGGGGATAGTATTTATTAACTAGCAAAAGTTATGGATGTAAGTAAGAAAGTGTGGTCATGTAACGAATGGGACCCTTTGGAGGAAGTTATTGTAGGAACCGTAAAGAATGCAGTGGTGCCGGAGTGGAATGTAGCATTGGGTTCAGCCACTCCTTCCCACTCGAAGTGGTTCTTTGATGAGTATGGCGGCAAGCCTTTTCCAAGAGAAATGACAGATGCAGCAGAGGAAGAGCTTAACAATCTTGTCACTGTTCTAGAGAAATTAGATATAACGGTAAAAAGACCTGCTCCTCTAGACTTTTCCGACACCTACAAAACTCCTTGGTGGAGTAGTACTGGTCTGTATGCTGCTATGCCACGCGACGTTCTACTTATTGTTGGTGACATTATTGTGGAGGCGCCGATGGCATGGAGAACCCGCTACTTTGAAATTTTTGCTTTTAGAGATCTTATTGAAGAATACTTCAAGGATGGTGCGAGGTGGCTTCCTGCCCCAAAGTCTACAATGAATGATGCATTCTATAATCAAGATTTTGATCCAGAAAATGCTGAGCCTGATGGTATAAGGCAGTTTGCTATTTCAGAGAAAGAGGTTGCATTTGATGCCGCTGATTTTGTCCGATTTGGCACAGATATTTTTGTTCAGAAAAGTGAGGTGACGAACGAGATGGGAATCGAGTGGGTACGTAGGCATATAGGTAGCGAGTATACTATTCATGAACTTTCCTTCGATGAAGAGCATCCTCTACATATAGACACCTCTATAGTTCCTATTGCACCCGGGAAACTTCTCATAAATCCATCATGGGTTCGAAAGGATCATCTACCTGACATGTTTGACTCATGGGAAATTATCGAAGCTCCCGCACCTACGAAACCTTTTGACTCAGCGCTGTACTTCTCGAGCGACTGGTTGACGATAAATTTCCTAAGCATAGACAGTAAGAGAGCCATTGTAGAAGAGAACGAAACACCACTGATGGAATTGTTGTATAAACACGGCATCGAACCTATCCCTGTACCATTTAGAAACTTCTATCCGTTCGGAGGATCAATTCATTGCGCCACCACAGATGTGCGCCGTCGCGGCAAATTAGAATCGTATTTCTAGACTTAAGTTACGCTATAAAGATAGACACTGGCAACGGTAATAACTAATACACCGAATATTTTGTATATAACAACACTCCCCGAGTTGTCTTCTTTGAAGTACCTTGGTGCGAGAGCAGCCATAAGAAATCCTACAACCAGTACCAGTATAGGTTCATAGGCATTAATAGAATGGACTAGTGCAATAGGTCCAAGCGTAATCGCTAGAAAGAAAAGTAGTTCATGCAGATTGTCAAAAATTTCGTTCAGGGAGTTTAGGGTGAACTTCTCACCAAATCTTTCTCTGGTAAGTAGCTCAAACTGGGACCGATAATGAGAGCTGAACAAGTAAAGTGAGATTCCAAACAAGACAAATCCACACCAGGACCAAAATGCTGCACTAGCATAGTTAGAGGTAAGCGCAACCGCTTTGAAAATGGTGTCGCTAAGAGCAGTGAGCAATGATACTCCAAGCATAATGCAGAGAGTGGTACCATCCAGCCTAAAACAATTCTCCTCTTTAGTGTACAAAAGTACTATCGCACCCAGTATAAGGCCTAGCATAGCTAATACCTGTTCGAGCGTGAGAATCTCTCCCAGTGTTACGAAGGCTATTAACAGACTAAAGGCAGGAATAGTCTGTAGTAAGGGCACCACTCGTGACAACTCGACTCTGTTAATGGCCTCCAAGTACAGAAACACCCATATTGCAAATAAAGCGCCAGCAAACAAGCCTGCCATGCCAGTACCAAGAGCAAACTCTATACGGCTGTGGTAGAAAAGAAAAATCGCTAGCGCCACTATAGATGCAAAGTATGAGGAAAAAATCATCAGTGCACCGGGGCCACCGTCATCTGCTTCATCCTCCGAGTTAAAGTATTTCTCAAGAAGATACTTGTCAAAGAAAGTACCTGCAACTCCTATCGAAACTGCAACTAGTCCGACAACTGACCACTCAGGCAATAGCATACTTAAACAATTTCCTTAATAAAGTTTGGGAGAGCAAAAGAGGCCTGGTGAATGTCAGAATTGTAGTATTTCGAACAAATGCCCGCATCTATAATTTTCTTGCCCAGGTCTTCTTTTGGCTGACTAACAAGATTTACATTATCTGTAGCAAAGCCAAAAGCCATCACTCCGCCTACGTAAGTTGGCACCGAGGCACAATAGCATGTGCCGCACTTGAATAACTCTTTGAAGTAAGACACTGACTCCTCTAGCTCTTCAGGTTGAGTAAACGGTACTCCGTTTTGAGTCACAAGAATCCCGTTTTCCCCAAGACAGCGTTTACAATCCGCATAAAACTCCCGAGTGAATAGCACTTCACCAGGTCCTATTGGGTCCGTTGAGTCAACAATAATTACATCAAACTTTTCTGCAGTCTCTTTGACAAATTTTGCTCCGTCTCCTATATGCAACGACAATCTTGGGTTGCTAAAGGAGTCATGATTTACAAATGCCAGATGCTCTTTCGAAAACTCAGTGACTTGTTCGTCAATCTCAACCATTGTCACCTCTATGCCTCTGTGCATCAATACATGATGAATAGTGCCTCCATCACCGCCGCCGATAACGAGAACATTTTTTGCACTTCCGTGTGCAATCAAGGGTACGTGAGTGAGCATTTCATGGTAAACAAAATTATCCCTCTCTGTTAACTGTACAACTCCATCTAGTATTAAAACTTTTCCAAAGGACTCGGTATCAATGAGAAGTAAGTCCTGTTCACCAGTTTTGGACTCGACTAGCACTTCATAGTCTCTAAAAAACTGACCCCAATCCTTGTAGAGAGTTTCGTACGTATGAAGCTTAGTTGAATTATTCATGCTATGTAATGAAAAAATTTGACTTAGTAAAAACAGAAACATTCTCATTGGGATATGTATGAACTGACTCAACAATGATGACACCTTTTGTATTCAAATACACTTCTGTCACTGGATGCGACAAGTCTTTGTCCTTTGCTGGAAAGTCGTGCTTGAGGTACTTAACATCTGGATCATTGCGCTTTTCTCTTAGTCTAGATAGCTTAGAAGATTCTAGTTCATTCACTACTTCCATCTCAAACTGATATGATATGTCCCCGAATTGTTTTTCAAAGGAGCTTCCAATCAAGTCACTAAATTCAATCCCATCGTCATATTTTTTCTTGCCACACGCAAAAACCTCAGCGAAGCGAGAGCTCTTGTTGGCAACCAGCACATAGTGGCTCTCTCCTAAAATTCCAAACTCAATCTGTAACCCTTGGAAATTCAGACTGGCTTTAGAGAGCATCTTATACTCCCAAAGTGAATCAATGTCTGCAGTTACTCTCAAGTAAAGATCCTTGTGCGACTGTTCAACAAATTCCATAACTATTTTCTGAGCAGCACACAAACTGTTGAATCCCTTGCCTCAAAAAACTTCTTGGCGAACTCATGAGCTGCATCTGGGTCGTAATACTTGCAAGAAAAGACATCCAAGTAAACATTGTTTGTTTTATTTGCAAAATGTCCAGAAACCAGTGAAGTTTCAATAAGTTGCACCATAGAGAAGCCAGCGACGTCTTCGTCGTGATCGGCGAAGTGAACGATCTGACACTCGCCAAATCTTGTTACGTCAATTAAGTCGCAAAATTGACGCGTGAAGTCCTTAATTTTCTCTGCATCTCGAATAAAGTCAGGATTACATGAGTGCAAGTCAATACTCGCTAGAATCCCCCAACTTCCATTCTGGTCGTAGTCATCTCTTGTCATAACTACAAAAAGAACAATATTAAAATAGGTACAAAGAGCCAAAAGAAGAAACTGTTTTGGCTTGCAAACAAAGCCTGAATCGGCCCCGGGTCAACCAACTCTGTTACCGGCAAGGCGTGAAAACTATAAGTCATTACTAGTACTGTTGCCGCCAGAGAGTAAATAATCTTTCTATGAATACCGATTACTCCCCGATCATAATCACCTTGATGCAAAAATCGTCCGAGTAAAGTTGTGGATGCAATTGTAAATGCGGCAAATACTAGAATCATAAGGATCGCTCGGCTCTGGTCTGTATTGGCGGCCCCAAGTATGGTCTCGTAGTATGGAAACTCAAGCGATATAAGTAGGGCAAAATAAAGACCTATGATTAAGTTGATCAAGTAATGCCTACCTCTAAGCATTGAGTAAACAAGAAAGCCAAAAAAAACTATTATTACAAACAGTGACTCCTGGATAAGAGATATAATGGCAGATGTTTCCATCTGCTTAATTATAACCTACCAAGGGTATATGCCTCAGGAAATGTATACAGTTTAAACCCCTTCCTTTCGAAGTTCTTCTACAAGTTTCTTAGCTTTTCTCGACAGCTTATTAGGAGTCTCAATCTTTACTCTTACCAGGTAGTCACCTCTGCTCGAGCCAGACTTTGGAACTCCTTTTCCTTTTATGCGGAGCATTTCATGATGCTTTATACCGGCCGGCACATGTATTGTTACACTTCCATCCAAAGTATCCACCTTATACTCGGCTCCTAAAAGTGCGTCAGAAAGCTTGACCGGTAGATCAGATATTAAGTTACTTCCTTCCCTCTTCACATTTGTGCCGGGCTCAACGTGAATTTTGATATAAAGATCGCCCGACTGACCGCCTTGTACGGCTTCGCCTTGTCCCGACAAGCGTATCACCTCGCCGTTTTCGATGCCGGCCGGTATATTGATGATCACTTCATCCTGCTTCCTCTCTATCCCGGCTCCCTTACAGACAGCACAAAACTCCTTCGGTGTTTCACCCGTGCCATGACAGACATCACAAACCTTTACAGTTTGGAAGCTGCCCATTATGCTCTGACGAACTTCCCTCACTCGACCTGCTCCATCACAAGTAGAACACTTTGTGTATTCAGTACCGGGTTTTGCTCCTTTACCATCACAAGTAGAACAGTTCGAATTCTTTGTCAGTAAGACCTTTCTCTCAACTCCAAAAACCGACTCTTTAAAAGTAAGGTTAAGATCGATAGAAATGTCATGTCCGCGCTTATTCCTGTGTCCTGCTCCCTGGAATATGTCACCAAAGTTTTCAAAAATATCGTTGAGATCGAAGTTGAAACCTCGACTTCCTCCTTGAAAGTCAGCCCAGTTAAATCCTTGTCCGGCACTACCACCGGCGAAAGAGTGGCCGTAGGCGTCATATTCAGCGCGTTTTTTGTCATCTCCCAAAACCGCATAGGCTTCGCTAATTTCCTTGAACTTAGCTTCATCACCTGTCTTTTTATCAGGATGGTACTTTCCGGCCAGCTTACGAAACGCCTTTTTAATCTGATCCTTTGAGGCATTTTTGTTAATGCCCAGTATTTCGTAAAAGTCGCGCTTAGCCATTGTCTTCGTCTTTTTTCTCCTCTTGCGTCACTTCCGCATCACGAACTGTCTCATCGGTTTCAGTTTTTTCCCGGGACTCGCCGCCACTTGCCATATTCGCTCCTATTTTTTGGACAGATGTACTTAGTGCTTCAGAAGCACTCTTGATCTTGACAAGATCATCTCCA
Source organism: Patescibacteria group bacterium UBA3527 (assembly GCA_002377025.1). Lineage (GTDB taxonomy): Bacteria > Patescibacteriota > Minisyncoccia > Phycocordibacterales > UBA918 > OLB19. The sequence continues at coordinate 23,351 of DFPA01000058.1, read as the reverse complement.
CCAACGGCGTCTTTTAGTTCCTTTATGTTCTCTTCCACATCGGACTTTACTTCTTCCGGTATCTTATCGCCGTAATCTTTCAGTGATTTCTCTGCCATATAGACTATTTGCTCGGCAACATTCTTGGCTTCAATCAGCTCCTTTTTCTTATTATCTTCTTCAGCGTGAGCATCTGCATCTTTCTGCATTTTTTCTATATCGTCTTCGGACAAACCGGAATTGGCCTCTATGCGAATAGACTGTTCCTTGCCGGTAGATTTATCTTTGGCCGTGACATTTAGAATACCGTTGCTGTCCACGTCAAAAGTCACTTCAATTTGCGGGACACCTCTTGGTGCCGGCGGAATACCATCAAGCACAAAGCGTCCGAGGGACTTATTATCACTCGCCATTGGTCTTTCTCCCTGAGTGATGTGAATTTCCGTAGATGTTTGATTGTCTGCAGCTGTAGAAAATATCTGCTCTTTACGGGTCGGAATGTGTGTATTTCTCTCTATTAATTTTGTAGACACTCCACCCATTGTTTCAATTCCCAGTGACAATGGGATTACGTCAACGAGAGTAATGTCTTGTACATCACCTTGAAATATACCAGCTTGTATAGCAGCACCTAAGGCCACTACTTCATCTGGATTGATGCTCTTATTTGGCTCCTTACCAAACAAATCCTTCACAGCTTCTTGCACTCTTGGCATTCTCGTTTGACCTCCAACCAGGATGACTTCATCAATTTCTTCACTGCTAAACGGTGAAGCTTCGAGAGCCCTCTTGGTGATTTCAATTGAGCGGTCTATATATTCTTTAGCCAGCTCCTCCAATTTTGCACGAGTAAGCGTTATAAGTAGATTTTTTGGAGTACCATCGACATTGGCAATAAAAGGAATGTTAATCTCTGTTTCTCCCGAGCTAGACAACTCCTTTTTAGCTTTTTCAGCTTCATCATCTAGACGTTGAAGTGCCAGCGGGTCTTTAGCAAGATCAATCCCCTCCTCTTTTTTAAATTCCGAAATGAGATAACGTACTATTTCTTGGTCGATATCACGTCCACCCATGTGCGCATCACCATCGGTGGATTGTACTTCTACCACATCATCGCCAACCTCAAGAACTGTAACGTCAAAAGTGCCTCCTCCAAAGTCATAAACTACAATTTTTTCATCCTTCTTTTTGTTGAAACCGTAGGACAAAGCGGCTGCTGTAGGCTCGTTAATAATGCGTTTTACGTCAAGACCGGCTATCTTTCCAGCGTCCTGAGTAGCTTTTCTTTGAGCATCGTTGAAGTATGCAGGCACCGTTATCACAGCCTCAGTTATTTTCTCGCCAATTTTTGCTTCAGCATCGGCCTTAAGCTTAGAAAGGATCATAGCGGACACTTCTTCCGGACGGTAGTATTTATCACCCATTTTTACCATCACTCCCTTATCTTCACCTTCCTTAACTTCATACGGAACTATCTCTTTATCCTTCTGGATCGCTTCTTCTGCAAAGTTGTGACCCATGAAGCGCTTAATCCCATATATAGTATTTTGCGGGTTTGTTACCGCCTGCCGGCGAGCTATTTGACCTACCAGCCGTTCGCCTTTCTTTGAAATGGCAACCACTGATGGAGTGGTACGATTACCTTCCGCATTTTCAATAACAACCGGCTCACCGGCTTCAATAATAGCCATTGCTGAGTTGGTTGTTCCTAAATCAATTCCAAGTATTTTAGACATATTAACTACGTTATTCACTAATGATAACTTTGGCCGGGCGTAGCACCTTATCTCCCTTCATATAACCGGTTTGGACCACTTCAAGCACTACCTCTGGTTCGTGGTCGCTCGATTTTGTACCAACGGCCTCGTGTATGTTCGGGTCAAAATGTTCGTTCAATGCCTCGACTTCGGTAATGTTCATTGCTGTCAAGATAGAGCGTAGTTGGTTCTCAATAGCCAGGAAGCCGTCTCTCCAGCTTTTATCGACTGAACCCCATATTTTTTCGTCTGCTTTAGCCTGAGCAAAACTGTCTAATAGCGGGAAGAGTTGCACCGCAAGTCGAACCTCTTCACTTGATCGAATCGTGCTCTTCTCCTCTTCTAACCTGCGCTTGGCATTTAGAAAGTCGGCCTTACTTCTCTGCAAATTTTCCAGCTCTTGGAGACGTTTTGTCTCTGACTCCTTTAACTTGGCACGAAGTTGCTTGATTTTTTCAGTTTGGCTCACTTCCGCTACTATCTCCTCTTCTTCGGTCAGTTCGTCATTGCACTCATCATCATTTCTACGATCATTTTTTACCATAACGGCAGCATTATACGTCACGTAGAGGCAAGTGTAAAGGTTTTGTAATATTGAAGGTGGCGAATAAAACCGGTGAGTTGCCTCACCGGTTTTATCTACCAATATCTATCGCTTTGTCCACTGCGGGCGTCGGCGCGCCTTACGCAAACCGAACTTCTTTCGCTCTACTGAGCGTGGATCTCTTTTTAGAAAACCAAGCGGTTTCAACACAGTGCGTCTTTCCGCATTCTCTTTCACCAGAGCGCGAGCAATTCCCAACCGAACTGCCTCAGCCTGTGCAGTGGTTCCGCCGCCAACGACTTTTGCAGAAATAGAATAATGCTCAATTCCCGCGTCTTTAGTCTCCAAAACTGAGAGCACTGATTTTAGGAGTCCGTCATGAGGAAAATAGTCCTCCAGAGTTTTGTTGTTCACGACGATATTAGTACTGCCGGCAGGTGTTAGACGCACTCTCGCAGTAGCTGTTTTTCTTCGTCCAATTGCTTCTATGTATTTTTCTGTCGCCATAATAATTATTCTGAAACTTCTAGATTCTTCATCATCCTTGCTTGCAGTTTGTTCTTGGGTAGCATGCCTTTCACTGTACGGCGCACAACTTCGCTATAACCAAGACGTTCGCCAAGATGTTCAAGTGTCTCAGTGCGACGGCCCCCCGGATATCCTGAATAAGATTGGTAAATTTCTCCTTTCTTTTTTTCCGGAATATCTAGCTTGGCGGCATTCTCGATCTTAACGTGTACGTCAGCTACCGTGTGTTTGGCAAAATTCGTATCGTTTTTACCCATCAAGAGTACTGCAGCCTCAGTCGCTACCTTACCTAATCTCTTGCCTTCAGCGTTGATTGTATATTCTGTTGTGGTGTTTGTGTCTGTCATGGTATTAAACAAGTTCAATCACAGCCTCATCACGACCGTTGGTACGACCAACTTTTATGATTCGAGTATAACCGCCGTTTCTCTCGCTGTACTCTTTGGCGGTTTCCTCAAATAGTTTCCGAATAACACTGGGTCGAGGTTCACCCAAACGAGTAGCCACAATCCTTCTGGCAGCTACGGTGTCTTTTTTTGCGATGGTGATAAGTTTCTCAGCAAATGGCCGCAATTCTCGAGCTTTAGCCAGCGTGGTTGTGATTCTCTTCTTGTTTAACAAATCCACAGCCAAACCGCGCAAGAGTGCCGTTCTCTGATTTCCCTTTCTACCCAGTGTTCTTTTTTGTTTGCTATGTCGCATATTATTCTGCCAGACTTACCTTAAGCTCATTGAGCTTCTCTATGATTTCTTCAAGGCCTTTCGGGCCAATTCCTTCGAGTGCCAGAATATCATCTTTTTTCTTTCGGACAAGTCCTCCAATAGTTCTAATATTGGCCTCCTCTAGGGCACTTTGTGTTCGCGGTGTCAGGTCAAGAGCCTCAATGCGCGTTTTCAATGTATCTGGGTCGACTTCTTTTTCACTGTCACCTTCACTGTCTGCCAAATTGACTTCCTCCTCTATTGGAGCTTGGTCTTGGAAACCGATAACAGCCTTCAGTTGATGGATCATAATCTCAATAGACTTTTCAAGAGCCTGTCGCGGGGTCAGAGTACCGTCTGTTTCAATCATTATTCTGAGGCGATTATAGTCAGTACGATCTCCGACTCGCATATTTTCTACTTCGTAGTTTGCGCGTCGAATCGGTGTAAATACGGCATCAAGTGCAATCGTGCCGATCTCCACTTTATCTTTTTGATGAACTTCACGAGCAACATAACCCATTCCATTTTCTACGGTAATTTCCATTTCAAGTTTACCTGTTTTGCTTGTGATTTCAGCGATTGGTTGATCTGCGTTGAGTATTTCCACCTGTGAAGGTGCATCTAGGTCTTTGGCTGTAATCACACCAACACCAGACTTCTTGAGAGTGATTGTTTGAGGTTCTTCACTATGAAGTGACAAGCGCAAGCGCTTCAAGTTGAGTAAGATAGTAACAACATCTTCTTTGACTCCGGTAATGGTGTCGAACTCGTGTTTTACACCCTCAATCTTAACTAGTGTAACTGCGGCACCAGGTAGTGACGATAGTACAATACGACGCAACGAATTTCCCAAGGTGTGTCCATATCCAGGGAACAGTCCATCGATTTCATAAACACCAAAGAATTCTTCTTCTTTGACTACTCGAGGCTTGCTTGGTAGAGCTACGTTGTTTTCTAACATATCTTGTTTTATTAACTAAGTTAAGTAATGACTAATAAGTACTATCGACTGTAGTATTCCAGAATCTGTTCAGGATCAAACAAAGTTTCAGAAGGTTCGTAAGTTGGAAGAGCTGTTATTTCACCCGCTATAGCTTTAGAATCAAATTTAATCCATGCCGGCACACCTGCTGCTTGGTGATTTTCCGTAAAATTTTCAAAAAGTGAAGTATTTCGACTACCATCACGAACAGTGAATTTGTCTCCCACCTTCATTTGTTGAGATGGAATAGTGGATTTCCTACCGTTGACTGTCACGTGACCGTGCGAAACCATCTGTCTAGCCATTTGTCTCGTCTTGGCCATTCCGGCTCTATATACCACATTATCTAAACGACTCTCGAGTCTGGCAACCAAGTAACTGATTGGTTGAGCACTTTTTCTAACAGCTTCATTAACATATTTCCTCAACTGCTTTTCTGATACTCCATATGTGAAGCGCATTTTTTGCTTTTCAATGAGCTGACGCTTGTAGTCACTCATTGCCCCGGGACGACGCTTCAAGGTCTTGCCTCGACGGGCTTCAGATAGGGCAAACTTCTGAGTCTGTGTTTTCTCAAAAATTGGTGCGCCTAGTCTTTTGGCAATTTTAAACTTTGGTCCGATTTTCATAAGCTTTATACTCTCCTAGCCTTCTTAGCTCTTGGTCCATTATGCGGAACAGGAGTTTTGTCAGTAATTCTCTTTATCCCTATACCTTGGCCGGCAAAAGAGCGCAATGCAGACTCACGGCCCGCTCCCACTCCCTTAATGACAACTGAAACTTCTCTCATTCCCATTTGACTCGCTTTCTCACCAAGGATCTCGCCGACCTTTGCAGCTGCAAATGGAGTACTTTTTCTGGAACCTTTAAACCCCATCGCACCGGACGATGCGGCAATGATACTGTTACCCTTAGCATCCGCCAAAGTAACAATGGTGTTGTTAAAAGTAGCCAAAATATTCAAAGTCCCCTCTGCTACTTTTTTCTTTGGAATTCTACTTAGTGCTCTTGATGTACCCAAGACATCAGAACCACCTCCTTTTTTTATTACTCGTTTCTTACCCATAGGAAAATCTGATTTATAAAGTTATTTTAAGTTTTCTCCAACTTACGACGACCACTACCCATAGTCTTTTTCACACCCTTAAGAGTACGAGCATTTGTCTTGGTGCGCTGTCCACGCGCCGGCAGCCTCTTGGCATGCCTTGAGCCACGGTATGAATCAATATCTTTCAATCTCTTTATATCAGCTGCCACTTTTCGCTTAAGGTCACCTTCTATTTGCAATGTTTCAACTTTGTCCCTAATCTTATTCTCTTCTTCGGTAGATAGGTCTGACGGTTTCTTGGCGGCATCTATGCCAAGTTCAGTCAAAATAGCGGCACTCTGACTGCGTCCGATGCCATATATGGCTGTCAGACCGAATGCTAACTGCTTCTCGTCTGGAATTGTAATTCCGGAAATTCTCATACTAACCTTGTCTTTGTTTATTTCGTGGCTTCTTCTTGTTAATTACGTAAACACGTCCACGTCGACGGACGATAATATCATCAGCACTTCTTTTCTTAATTGATGATTTTACTTTCATAAAAATTGATGCCTGGTTTTATAAACGTTTTGTTATCCTGCCTTTTCCACCGTAAGGATCAAGCTCTACAGCTACCTTATCGCCTACCAAAACACGGATACGAAACTTTCTCATTTTGCCGGCAAGATAGGCCAGCATCTCTTCGCCGGTGTCATCCAAGACGACACGAAACAGCGTATTAGGCAACGCCTCCTCGACTGTTCCATATACGAGGTCATTTGTTTTACTTTCTGACATTAGGCGCACCGAGTCTAACAAAGTGTTTGATAAACGTCAAGTTTTCTACAACCTTTCAGTTATGTTTATCTTACTCAAACTCGGTGGAAATGATGATTTCCAAAAAGGTCTAAGCTCCGCTTTGGCACTTTTGATGCCCGGATAAGCCTTAATAACTTGTCCCAGGGCTGAGCTTGGTACTCCCAGCAAGTCTGTAGCAAAAGCCACTTCATCAAACTCCCAAACCAACAGTGCTTTACCGGAAAGGTTAAATTCAAACTCGTTAATGTTACCTAAGTTACTTGCAATATCGGGATTTGTGTAAGAAAAGGTTACATCGTCAATTGAATCCAGTCGGACCGGCAGTCCTTCATATCCCGGTATTGAATTGGTAGCCAAAAACTTCGCCAGTGCCTCACTCTTAAACAGAGGTATCTGTAGCGTGACTTTTACATTAATCAGAGCTTCAGTGTCACCATTGCTTTTAACCTCTACTTCCTCTACAAAAGAAGCGGAATCCGGGAAGAATTGGAAACCGGACGGTGTTTCTTCGCTGGCTCGTACGAGCAGTTTCTCCTTAAGAGCTTCTGATACGTCAGACTTAACCTTTTGCAAATCATCATCTGCTACTTTAAGTCTCTTTCCCACAAAACCATTGGCGATTTCGGCTGGATTAGTAGCTCTGATAGCGGCATATAACTTCGGATCACTCTTGAGGCCAGGTACAGTAAAAGCTGTACCTGCTTCCACATTATACTCTGCTCCGGCCTCCTCAGCTGTCACCGTAACTTCAAGTCTTCCCGGCTCCTCACTAGTTCCACCAGGCACTCTCACACCATCGGCTATGCGGTAAATTTTTCCATCCGGGGACTCAAACCTTGTTTTTTCTATTAAAACTTGCTCAACATTATTGGTGTTTGTGATAACGAGTGTACCACTTGCAGGAATCGATACTTCCTCTTCACCGGTAGCACTCACCGTTGCCTCGTTTTCGCCGCGTAGGCTCATAAGTTCATATCCAAGGCCACCTTCATCGGGCTTCTTCTCTGCCAGATAATTATAACTGGTACTCAGGGTAACTTCATCTGATCGAGGTGTCACGAATACTTCGGCTTGACTGCTTAAAAGACCAACCAAAACAAAGACGCCTATCACAAAAACAGAAAAAGAAAGTAACGTCACTGTGCCTTTGCTGACGCGCCTCTTCTTTTTTGTTGATTTTACTTTTATAGTGTCGGAACTCGAAGAAGGTTCTTGATTGCGAACTTTGTGTGTTGAGCGTTTGTTCCTAAGCGCCGTGCCATCAGTCGGCTTAATATCTTGTAAATTCCACTTTTTATCCATGTTTACTGTCTAGTATAGCCATTAATTATCATCCTGTACACACATATTGCCAACTTATCTTTCTTTTATACCAAGAGCACTGACAACTGCCAATGAAGAGACCGAAGCATTCCCGCGAACGTCAAAGATTTCGGCAGCAACAGGTTGTACCACATGATCAACTCCGGTTGTCTTATGTAAGGCATCGCAAAGAATGTCAGCAAAAAAGCTTAATTCACCGGAGTAGGCAAGAAAGAATACATACTTTGGTAATTGGACATCTTTACCCACATCACTAACAAAATCAGTAAGATCGGTGACAAAATCATCTATTACTTTATCGAACCTGGCACGTTTGGTTTTGTTCAAATTCTCGCGCAGGTTCGAAATATCTGTCTTAAGATAACTACTGACTTCACCTTCTGGCAGCTTAGATATTTTAGCTATATTTCTCACCAAATCCATCCGTCCAATATCCCGATGCAATGAACGTAAGCAGGTCATAGCATGGTAAACATTCACTTCCGTAACTTCATCAGAAATATCGACTATTGAAATGTTGCGGGGTGTTCTAAAATTATTTCTCACTGCATCGAGTATCAGACCACTGAATGTATGGAAATAAAGCTTACTCTTAGGGAACATCTTGTCCTTTAATTCCTCAACGGCACTAATGAGCTTTTCTTGTGTGAGCTCGACTGTATGCTCAATAGTAATGGTTTTGGCAGTTAGTCCAATCGGATCATTCACTTCGTATCCATTAAGCAACTTGCCGGTATTTCTTTTACTGATCGGATAAATTCCCAGTTGCTTAAAGAACTTTTTTCCGGATACGAAGGCCTCAGATTGTTCATCGGATGCCTGCGTCGCCTCGAGTATGACCGTATCTGTGATTTGGGTTTCTTCCTCAAACTCAACGTTGATATTTCTTGATACTGTATATGACCAGGGGGAACTCATGACCCCGTGAAAACTGTCCACATTTACACCACCACTGGTGGCTTTTAGCTTCTTCAAGCCGTCATCCTCCAGTGCAAGGCCTAAACGTAGAATCGCTGCACCCATTCGTTTAAAAACTTCAACACTTGCTTCGCCTTCGTGAAAACGTATATTCTCTTCTGCCGACCAAACTACGTCAGACTGCCCATCTTTGGTGGAAAAAATAACCAATGAGACATGAGTGGCCTTGATAAGCAAAAGGACACTGAACCTCGCTTTACTCTTTCTCTTGAAGAGTTGTTTCATTGGAAAATTATACCAAGATCAGAGTCACTAAGTTGATCTATAAGGTGGATTGCTAATATACCGGTATTACTCAGTCAGTTCACCCTTTATGCGTCGCACTCCTGCTGCAGAAGATTCCTCCTTTCTTAAGACAAATTTACCTTTTATCTCGCTCAAGTTAGTAACATGTGGTCCTCCGCACAGTTCTCTGGAGATAACATCGCCTTGACTGTTGGTAATGGTGTATACCTTCACCTCGTCGGGATATCTGTCCCAGAAGCTAGCTTCGATGGTTTTGTCCTCTTGTGCGGCCTCTTTTGACATGACATCTGTACTTACAACCCCCCCCGCTTCTAGAGCGTCATTTACAAATTTCTCAACTTTGTGCTTTTCATCATCTGTCATCTTTTCATTATGAGTGAAATCGAAGCGTAGTCTTTCTCCGGTAATGTTTGAACCGGCCTGGTGAACATGTTCGCCCAGATGTTTTCTTAATCCGGATAGTAGCAAATGTGTGACAGTATGATATTGCACGACCTTATCTGAATGATCTGCCAGCCCCCCTTTAAATTTTTGTTCCGCTCCGGCTCGTGACTTATCTTGATGTGCTTTCATTTCTGTTTCAAACTCACTTTTGTCTAGCGTAAGGCCTTTCTCGTTGGCCAATTCCTCCGTGAGTTCATATGGGAAGCCATAGGTGGTAAATAGTACAAAAGCATCATGTCCACTCACACCATTTTGACTGATTTTTTCGAACTCCTTAAGGCCTTTATCCAGCGTCTTTCTAAAAGTCATCTCTTCTGCGCAAAGGGCCTCATTAATAATTTCTCGCTTCTCATGAAGGTTGGTGTAATACAACCCGAAGGTTTCTATGACTCTTTCTCCTATTTCTGCAAACTTGTCCTCTTGAACGCCCAGTTTGTCAGAATAGCGCACCGCTCGACGCAACAACCGCCTAACAAAATAGTTTTGGTCGCTGCTGCCGGGTAAGACACCATCGGCGATCATGAAAACCGCACCACGAATATGGTCGGCAATAATGCGGAAGGATTCTTTGTCGGACGCATACTCCTTGCCGGAAAGCTCCTCAATTTTCTTAATTATGTTATGGAGCAAATCTACGTTGAACATGTCGCTGTCATCGTGTAGGGCGGCTGCCACTCTCTCCAAACCTCCGCCAAAGTCCACGTTCTGCGCCGGCAATTTTTCAAAACCGCTGTCTGTTTTCACATATTCCATAAAAACAGAATTTCCTATCTCCATAAAACGGCCGCAGTCGCAGTTAGGGTGACAATGTTCACCCCATTTTTTATCATGCGGTGTACCAAAATCATAGAAAACTTCACTGTCAGGTCCGCCTATTTCTCCAACCGGCATGTCGATGGGAGTACCTGCTCGACTCCACCAATTCTTCTTGGCGTCATAGTAGAAAATTCTTTCACCTTCCTTAATACCTCTTGTGTAACCGTTGTCTTCGCTACCAATTTCAGCTACATCATTGCTTATTCCTCTACTTGCAAACAACTTTTGCCAAATCTTTACTGATTCAGTGTCTTTGGGAATATCACTTTCTTCATCTCCCACAAAAGCGGTCACGTATAGTTTGTTCGGATCAATACCCAGTTCATCGACTAAAAATTCGTAATACCACTGTAGTTGCTCTTCTTTAAAGTAATCACCCAATGACCAATTGCCGAGCATTTCAAAGAAAGTGGTGTGTCTGTTATCTCCTACCTCCTCTATATCTTCAGCACGGAAACACTTCTGTGAGTTTGCCAAACGCTTACCTTTAGGGTGTTCTTCACCCAAAAGGTAAGGTACCAATGGTTGCATCCCGCTTCCTGTGAACAAAGTAGTAGGATCATTTTCCGGAACAAGGCCGGAGCTGGGGATAATAGCGTGCCCATTTCTAACGGCAAACTCTAAGAATTTCTTTCTTATTTCGTTTCCACTCATATGTAGGCTAAATTAGCATAGAATTACATTCCTAACAAAAATGAGAGTCCCACAAAATGATGGAGTTCCAGGATATAGCCAACCACCAGGAAAACGACACCGATAATACCAAGTGTTTTCTCCAACTTAAATGTTTGTATGACAGCCTCGTCGATTTCGTGTTGTCGCATCACTTTACCGTGAGCCAATATCAGACTTAGAGCCAAAGTAAGTTTACCGACAAGTGATAAAGTCATCCCCCAAATCAAAATTGTCATACTATTTAATTAACCTAGCAAACTCCGCAATATCTTTTTCCAGTAAAGCAAGACCCTCTCTAAGAACTGCTATTCTGCTGGTATCTATTCCTATGGACTTAAATATACCATCAACAGACAAGGATTCTCCGGCAGTAAGAAACCTGTCCACTTCGCTGCGATAAGTTTCATTCTCCAGATATCGTGCAATCATTATATTACTGACCAGACTACCAAAGGAATATGAGTATTGGTAAAAATTCATACGGTAGTGCGGTTTGTATACGAAATGCATACCGTCGATGGGGCGCACTTTAACTGCCCTGCCGGACATTTTCTTCATATGGTAAACGTATATATTCCTCATTTCTTGCCAAGTAAGAAGGCCGCACTGGCGCACTTTTTGATGAAATTCCAGTTCTATCTCAAATCTGGCAATGCACATTACGATAGTTTTCAGATTGTCGCTAATGTGTTTGTTTAAGAGCTCTACTTTTTCCTTGCCTGTGGACTTATTGAGTAACTTCTTCATAACCAAACCTTCAAAGAAGGTGCTGGCGGTTTCAGCGGTGGCTATAGAATGTCCCTCATATAAAACCGGCTGGAGCTTACTTCTGTACGCATGTACAGCGTGTCCCATTTCGTGAGCAAGTGTTCGTAGACCATCCAGACCATCATTGTGATTGAGGAAAACCATGGTTGGTTGATTGATTCCACTACTGCAAAAAGCACCTCCGCCTTTGCCTTTTCTGGGGTATACGTCTAATTGTCCACTTTCAAGCATTTCATCAAATATTTTCCCGTATTTCTCATTCACTTCATAAAATACTTCACGACAAATTGTCACCGCTTTTGCAAATGGAATTTTTGCTATTTTTGACCTACCTTCATCACGGTCGATAAAGGTCAGTTCTTTTTTAAGCCATTTCTTCTTTAGTGAATAGAACTTTCGACTAAGGTCATAGCCTTCGGTGGTAATTAATTTACGCAAGGATTCAAGACTCTCTACCGATTGATCGTAAGAGTTTAGCGTACCCTCGTACGGCAGTGTGTAACCGCGAAGCTCATCGTTGATCTTTTTGTCGGTGTAAAGAGCATTCAGCTCGCTTTCCACCACCGGAGCCACTTCCTCCAAGACAGTCACCGCCTTGTTGTAGATCTGATGGCGTTCTTTTTTGTTCTTATCCATATAACCCATAAGAGCTCCGTGAATAGGGACAGATTTCCCCTTGTGTACAATTGTCTTCTGATTCAGGATTTTATCCGTTGCAGCTATCCACATACTACGTGCCGGCATAGACTTTAAGTTTAATACCCTCTCTTCAGGTTCAGAAAGAACAAATCTTGCGTCACGAAACACGCGTCGCAGATACTCGCGGTAATCACTAAGAAGGTTACTTCGCAAATACTGCTTTTGCTTTGCTTTATCAATCTGAGCCAGTGCAACTTCATAGAAGAGTATCGAATTTTCCAACTCTGTCAGCCTTGCTTCCAGTTTATTTAGCTCCATGGCAGCTACCTTATCAGTAGCGGAGAGTTCCTTTCTGTAGTGAAAATAGTAAGCCGGTTTAGACACAGATAATCCCATCAGTTTTTCATAGTCTTTCAATGAGTTTAGTAGCTTACTGGCCGAGGATGTGAACTGGCTGTTCTTATATTTCTGAACAAACCGCTTAAAGGCCCGTTCAGATTTTTTTAGGTCTTTCTCTATTTGTGGGTCCTTCTCACTCTTATAATAATGCTTTTTCAAATCCCATTCTAATTTCATTTTCGTCTTTCTGCTTTTCATATCATTTCTTTTGTAATGTCTCTAGTTCAACTAGAAACTGCTTATATTTCATAAATACCGTATTAAATTCGTGCACGATAGCATTTTTAACTCGGCTATTGATGAGGTTGCCGAAGTTTTGATACTGCCCCAGTCTCTCATCTAATGAACCGCCAAACTCTCTAACAAATTTGTCCTCATGGCCTGTAAAATCACGTACGATACTCAGCATATTGTGTATTTTATCAGCTGCTGCTACCAACAGAGCTTCATTGGGGCCACTTTTAAGTGACTTTAAGTACCGATCTTTTCTCTTGCTCCAGTCTTTAATTTCCTTCGGTTCTGTAACAGCCTGAACTATTTCTCTGATCCTGGAGCCAAAATCTTCCTCCAATTCCTCCAATGTGTAGTCGGTATCCTCAATAGTGTCATGCAAAATAGTGCTTACAACAACATCTTCATCAGATGTATACTGAGAAACAATCAAGGCGGCAGCAAAAAGATGTGTTACATAAGGGGGGTTACCCGGTCCCTTTCTAACTTGGTCTCTATGCAGAGTACTGGCCGCTCGAAGAGCTTTTTCTACCTTCTCGGTGTACATTAACTACGGCGAATGTTATCCAGCTCTCTTTGCAACATCTCAATTTTTTTCTCCAGTAGAGTCTTTTCTTTCATGAAAGCCTTGACGGAGTCGTCAGCGTTCTGAGCGAGTTGCGCCAGCATCTCATCGCGCCACTTCTCTGCAGCGTGCAGTTTTTCCTCGAAAGCCCTTTGAATTTCTTGTCTTCGCCCTCTTTGGTCTGCTTCTCTTGTTCTTCTTTTCTCATCAATCTTTGCTTCCAGTCGTCTGAGCTGGTCTTGAGCTTCATTTACTTCACCTTGTTTTTGATTAAATGCTTGGTCATCCATGTTAGTTACTTTCATTTATAAGTAATTTCTTCTTAGCTTCGACACCGCCTCTGTTATATCCACCTAATTCTCCGTTTGACCTTATTACACGATGGCACGGTATAGCCAAATTGTAATTCTTTGCCATTAAGTTAGCAACCGCCCTAAACGCTCTTGGGGAGCCGGCCTTCCTGGCAACTTCAGCATAGGATAAAGTCTCCCCTCTAGGTATATTTATTACCACCTCATACACTCTATCAGAAAATGTCTTCATATTATTCTTTATAGATAGCTTGCAATTTCTTACCACATGCCTCACGATAAGGGCAATATTCGCAATTCTCTCCAGGAGCGGGATATTTCTTGTCCTCAAGACATATCTTGATGTTTCTGAGTGTATTCTCTATCCAACTTATGTCTGTAGGGCACGACACCAATGTTGTATCAAATGTGAGCTTGTTGTCGAATACATCTACTGATTTGTCAGCGTTGGCATATACTAAGTATCCCTCTTCTTCCACTTCAAAACCATTCTGTTCCAAGAGCCACCTATAGACTCCAAGCTGGCGTTGGTATTGTTTTTCCCATGGCGAATCTCCCAATTCTTCAATCTTCTCCGACTTAGAAGTAGCTTTGTAATCGACGATAATGAGTTTTCCTTTCGAGTTTTGCCAAACATCATCCACAGCTCCTGAAACAGTTAGGCCTGTCTCCTTGTGGGTATGTTCCAGACCTTTGAAGTTGTCCCGCCATAAGTCAATATCTCTGTGCTTAAACGGCACCGCATCAAGCTCGTACTTGGTCATTATCGGATGAGGAGTACCGGCTGCACGATGTCCATCAAATTCTTTCTTGAATAGCTCATCTACCGCAATATTCAAATTGAAGGAAGGAAAACCCGGACGTTTTGTACCCAGTTTGTTATCCAAATAGAAGCATCTAGGACACTCCATGAACAAATCAATTTTTGAACGTGACAGTCTCCACTTCATTCCACCATAGTTCCAGTCCGCTCCCCTATCAGGATTGTATTTGTATGTATATTCAGCCATTGTGTCTATGTCGAAAGTATAGCACAAACAAAAAAGCCATCTTGTGGCTTTTTTGCTACATGCAGCTGCTGCTAGTTGACTTGGAAGGTAGTCAAGTCGGTATCAATCTGCACATCACCATCTAGATTGAATGTCTTGTTGCCATCTTCAGAGAAAAAGACAATGGCGTAGGTTCTTCCTGAAATAGTTGGAGTAAGGAGTGAGATCGTCTTTGGTTTTAATCCGTCCGAATTACTGTATCTGGCTGCTCCCAAAATACTACCAAGTTGACCTTCGCTATAACTTCGCACAGCTACCCAACCTTCCTCCGATGGAAAGTTCGCACCGTTTAGGGTTACTTCCATTCCGGCATTCTGATCAGTTACTGATGCACTACCATTACCAAATGTCGGTGAATCGATGCCCGTATCTGGGCTTGCGGAGTTTGCCTCAGCTTCTGTGCCACCCTCAACAGTTATTTGATCGTCGCCTTGTTGGTCAGCCGGTGCCGCTGCGTTATCACCGGTAAAAATCCAGACCAGCAGAGCACCTACCAACAGTCCGGCTGCAAACGCAGAAATTGTCTTTTTGTTTTCTTGATTAAGTTCTGTCATACAACTATACAGAGTTATTGTTTAATACAGACGATTATACCAAAACTCATTGGTCATGACAGAGTTGACGAGCTTCAGAAATTACTGCCTCAAATTTCTTCTCACTTATGTGTAGATGACGCAACTGTGATTCATTTTTGAGTAGGCTACGACAAGTGATTATTCCCCTCTTAATTAGAGCTCTCTTATCCGACATACTAAGCTGTTGCAGTGTAGATATAGGATAAATTTGAGCTCTCTGGATTCGATCATGTAAGTTGTTCTTCTTTGGATAGTCCCAACTTAGTAGTTCTACACCAACACACTTCGCGTAGTCCTCAGCGGTTCTGGTGAATTTAGTGTTAGTCACCACAACAAAATTATCAATACCACAATGATCTTCCTTACAAATTTTTCTTCCCCGTAAGTCGAGAAAACGAGCATAACAATACATAACTACCTGTAAGTCAGATTTGATACTTGGTCTGGCGTGAAACTTTGCCTCGCAGACAAAAGAATGCTCGGCATTATAACTTGCCACATCCAGCTCATGCTCCACACAATGACCTGTTAGAGCGACGCGGGTTCTAGATTTATAGCCTTCTGCTTCAAATAGTTCCGCCAGAAAGTCTTCAAATGGAAATCCGGTTGGTCCCAAACCAAACAAAGCTCTTCTCAATGAATATCTAGCCGCCGATGTTACTTCGTTAGCACGAAGAAACTCAAACGCCCTTCGATAAATTTCACCCGTTCGGATTCCGTCGTATAGGATTTTGTTGACCTTATCAACTATTTCCTTTACTTCTTCATCTGTAGCACCTGATCTTTTTAGTGATTTTCTTAGCTTTGTTTCTTTGAAACGCTCTCTACTTCCATCGGCTTTAGTTACAACGATTGACATGCTTCAATGATACCACCGCCAAGACACCACTCTCGATCATAAACCACAGCCGATTGTCCCGCTGCCGGCATCTCTGTATTATCAAGCAGTTCGATAGTGGCGTTGCGGCCACTCGCACTTACTATCTTCGCTCTAATGGGTTTTTGTCTATATCTAAATTGCACCTCGTATACTTCGCTATCGTCAATCTTGCTTCTCCAGGTACAATTACCGAGCAAGACCTGGCTACTGTCCGCTAATCGTGGCTCTTTGCTGTCGACAGTTACCGTATTGCTCTTAAGATTACGCTCAACGACATAAAGTCTTTCGGTAGAATTTCCGTTCCAGACTGTAAAACCATGTCTTTGTCCCAACGTGTAAACCAAAGCGCCGACATGAGAGCCAATTACTCGACCGCTCGTATCTAACACATCACCAGGTTTCAACTCGACAAAATGACTGAGGAAGTTTGCAATATCGACCTGTCCGAGAAAGCAAATCCCCTGACTGTCTTTTTTATCGGCAGTGTGCAAACCAGCAGCTTTGGCTTCTTTTCTTATGGTACTTTTGGGTGAATCTCCTATTGGGAAGAGGGTTCTCTCCATGTCATCTGAAGAAAGTGCCCACAAGAAGTACGACTGGTCTTTATTAGTGTCCACACCACGAAGCATTTGGTGTCCCTGTCGTCTAACATAGTGTCCGGTGGCAACGTAGTCTGCGCCGTGTTTTGTAGCAAAGTCTAAGAACACCCCAAATTTTATGTATTTGTTGCACATTACATCGGGGTTTGGAGTTCTGCCTGAGCGGTACTCCGCAACAAAGTAGTCAGCCACTCTCTCTCTATAGGCATTCTCTGCATCAAATGTTAGAAACGGTATATCAAGTTGAGCTGCCACCTGCATCGCGGAAAGTCTCTCTTCCTCCCAGTTACACTGAAGAAAGTCCGGTTGCCATACCTTAATAAAAACCCCAACTACGTTATAACCGGCTTTCTTCAAACGCAAAGCAGACACCGAGGAATCTACTCCTCCGGAAAGTCCTACGTATACTGTCTTTCCTTTTCTCATGGTATATCTCATGAGGTATAACATGAGATATACCTAGCGTAAATACTTGGCAACATTACTCAAGTGCTCATTATAGGTAGTCGCGTAATGAAATACTCCATCACTCCCTGTTATGTAATAAAAGTAATCGGTTTTTTCGGGGTTCAAAACTGCATCTATAGATTGGCTTCCGGGATTACCTATTGGGGTAGGAGGGAGTCTGTTGTGAGAGTAAGTATTGTAGGGTGAGTCAATTTTTAAGTCGGCCTCAGTCAACTCTGTAAGCGGCTTGTTTAATACATATTCCAGCGTTGCGTCTGCCTGTAGTGGCATACCAATTTGCAATCTATTTTGTAACACACTAGACACCATCCTCATAGACTTCTCGCTATTTGCTTCCCTTTCCACTATGGACGCCAATATTAGCACTTCATAAGGTGAAAGGCTTTCGTGTTCAAGGCTCTTTACCTTGGCATTGAAGTTATCTTGCATCAACATAACTAACTCCTGGGCAGTGTAGTCTATGGGTACGAAGTATGTATCGGGATACAAGTAACCTTCCTTGCCTTCAGCGGCTTTGGTAAAATCACCGGCCAACCCGGGATTAGCAGTCGCAATTATTTCCGCATATTTCGCTATTGAAAAACCTTCAGGGAAAGTAAGTGCGTACGATTCACCTTGCGGTCTAGCACTTACCAGCATTCTTGCTACGTCACGAACACTGCCGGGTCGTGTAAATGTGTGTACGCCCGCCTGTATGGACGAGGCATCATGGAACGCCAGTAGCCATAAGTACAGTATCCCGCCTGACCTGACTACTTTCTTCTCCTCGAGCAACCGTGTTATGTCAGCGGTACTAGAGCCAAAAGGTATGTCAACAACTATCGGGTACGAGGTGCGAGGAACAGAGAAAAGAAAGACAGCATAGATCAAAACGCTCAATACTATCGCTATGGAAAGTTTGAGCAGGATTTTCCTGGCATCAAAATCTCCGCTCACAAAATCAGCTAGCTTGTCGCTCAGTTTCATAGTCAATCAGCTGGAAGGTTCTGTACCGGGAGATTACTCGGAGCCTCACCTCTGGTTGAACCAACTCTGGTGAGAGATGGAGTAAGTGCGACCTTGCCCGGTAAGTGAAACATAGTAGCGAGCTCCTCAGCAGTGAATATTTTTGGATAGGCATCGAGTGTTTTAGGAAAGTAAAATCTCAACTTATATTCTTTGAACTCCTGCCTTTTCCAGGCGGCAATCTTCTTATATGACCCAGGTACAATGTCTTTGTAATGAATGTCCGTTCTCCAACGAACACCAATCTGGTTTCTTCCAATTATATCGTACTGACTGAAAGTTCTTATCGTGGGATTGATTCTGTCAGCCTGGAACTTTCCCTTCTTAGCAAAATACATCCATCTAATTCCCGTTTCGAACGGATATTTTTCCGCATTTCTCTCCATTGCCGCAATGGTTTCTCTTTCTCCCGCTGTTAGACGAGCCAATTCCTCTGCTCCGCCTCCCTCCTTGGCTGCTCGAGTTTCCGGATCTCGGTTCATCATTTCGTTTATCTTTTTAAATAGGTTTTCGGTCCAATCCGGCCCCTTCCCTCTGATTAATTGTCCGTTCTTGAACGATGATCTCCTAAAGGCCTTTATAACAAACTGAACATATAAGCGTTCATCAGGGTCTAAGTTACTTAAGATTTCCAGCATAGGAGTTATAGGATCGACCTTTTCTTCCTCTTTTGGCATGCGATTCAATTCGTAATCCACGTATGTCTTAATGGGAAAAATTTCATCTTCTTTCTTCCCCATGTGGAAACTCATCCAATCCCACTCGTCGGTGTCCAAAGGAATCTCGCATGTATAATCGACAGGCTCTTCAACAATTTCCACCCCGGGATATTGCGCATACATATTTGCCTCAAAAGCCGGCTTAGCCTTTGATCTCGGTACATTGGCATAAAACCTAATTTCCCCACCGATTGAAACAATTTCCAGACTCAAATTTAACGGTCGTTTGCCGTCTAAATAAGTCTGCATCAGGTTATCCGGATTTGCGACATTATGTAATTGAGACAGAACAAATTCCATTGCCTCGGGAGATTTTGTCACTTCTTCCGGAAGTTTAATTCTCAGGGTAGAGCGACCTTCCTTTATCCAAAATTTTCGACCGACCTGGTTCATCCACATCCAAAAAAACAGATTGAAGATCAGATAAGTTATCCAAATCGGACTTAAGGCAATAGTGATAGCGACTATCTGGACCCATGATACATCTGTATATAGGCCCATGAAAGTTAGCATCAAAATAGCAGTAATTGCTAGAATGCCACCATAATCCTCATTATTCCCGGCCAGCCACTTAACAATAAAGCCGAGAATGGGAACCCTTTCAATTGCCTTTTTGTAATCCACGTCACTATTGTACAACAAAGGGCGAGCTTTCAGCTCGCCCTTTGTTCAAAATTACTCAACCAATGCGTATCTACCGTCAGAAAGTTTTTTAAACAAATTATGATCCTGCAAATTAACTACGATAGTATTATCCTTTACGTATCTTTCCTTGCGAACTTTATCAATCAACTCATCTTTGGTAAGAGCACCCTCCTTCTCAAGAATGTCACGTAACACATCCTTCACCACACCGGCAGAATATCCCCACTCAGTCAGGGCGTAAAGGCCTCTACCGACGAGCACAAAGCGCTCATCTTTGATAAGTTCATTGTGAGTTGTAGCGGTGTGCGCTTGCCGTTCAAAAAGTTCAGTGATTGCCTCTGCAACTTCGCGAAAGTGCATTGGTGAACCATGTCTCTTCACGACCAAATATGCGTAGTCACGCACCCCTTTCACTTTTACGTTGGGAGAAGAAGCGTGTCCCCACTCTCCAAGGGGGTTACTGGCCACCTCTTTGGAAATTTGCAACCATTTTTTCAAAATCTCGTCATCGTGTCTGTCAGCAATCTCAATCAATTCATCACGAAAACGGCTCAGAACTTCCTCTTCTGAGATGAGTTCGTCACTATCGAGACTGCGATACACATTCCTCAACCCTTTTTCCACAATTTCGGAAATGTTCTTGTCAGTATACCAGCGGTGATTGTAGTAAGGATTTTCTTTGCTCCGATAGAACAAATCACCTACCACCAATAGAAAATAGATATGGTTCCTTGTGATCTCATCTTTAGTAAGGACTGAGAGCAGAGTTTCTTCAGCAACCACCCCTCCACCTAGCTCCTCAATAGCCTTTTGCAGCTCCGCAAAAATAGATTCAAATTCAAGGTAGATATCAGACTTTTGAATAGACCTGATACCATAGTTCTCTATCTGACGCACTCGTTCGCGGGTAATGCCATAAGTCTGACCGATTGCTTCCAATGTTTGTTTCTCGCTGGTTTTTCCTACTCCATAACGTTTCTCGAGCACATCTCGAGCTCTATCAGGTAGAACAGAGAGGAGTTTTTTAGTTACTTGTTTTGGTTTAAAGGTAATCATAAGAATTTGTTCTTGCTTGAGTTCTATGCGTTAAGGCTTTTATAACATACGATTTTACGTATGTCTAGCCCTTAATCTACGATGATATTTAATATTTTGCCAGGCTTATAAATTACCTTTTTAGGCTTCTTGGAACCTATTTTATCTCGTAATACCTCTACGGAGTAAACCATCTTCATTACTTCCTCCTCGGTAGTGGAAGGAGTGACGGTCACCTCCCCTCGGTGTTTCCCGTTTATTTGCACTCCAATTGTCATTTTCTTCAGAACCACCAAAGATTCATCGTAAGTTGGAAACTTCTCGACATGAATTGAGTCACCTTTGTTAAGAGTGCTCCATAACTCTTCGGCCAAATGTGGAGCAAAAGGTGCCAATAACTTAAGGAAGGTTTCGTAGGAGCTTTGTGACAAACCTTCTTTCTCTACGATATTAACGAAACTCATCATAGAACTAATGGCGGTGTTAAACTTATACTCTGGTATATCTGTGTGTATTTTCTTTATAAGTCGATGTAGCTCCTCTGTTACTTCCTGTGTCTCACTCTCAACCACATGCTCGTAGAGACCATTTACTCGTTCAAGAAATCGTCTAATACCTGCGATTCCGCCCATATCCCACGGATAGTTTGTCATTTCTCCGTACGGCCCCATAAAGGCCAGATACATTTTCACCGTATCGGCTCCCACTCTTTCTACTTGTTCATCCGGATCAATTACATTGCCTTTACTCTTACTCATCTTATTTCCATCCGGACCGAGGATAAGACCTCGATTGATTCTCTTTTTGTATGGCTCATCTACTGTCACCAAACCAAGATCGTAGAGAGCTTTCTGCCAGAAGCGAGAGTACAAAAGGTGCATGGTGGTGTGTTCTGCGCCGCCAAAATATATATCTATTGGCATCCAGCTTTCTTGAGCTTCCTTACAGGACAATTCGTCATTATTCTTGTTATCTATGTAGCGCAGAAAATACCAAGAAGAGTCCACAAACGTATCCAGAGTTTCCACTTCCGGAGTCCAACCTACGCCAAATATTTCCTCGGTTCTCTTCTTAAGCTCCTCGCTTTTTGCCAGCGGAGCTTCACCTGTTGGCTTAAAATCAACATCTTCAGGAAGTATCCAGGGAAGATGTTCCTTAGGTACAGGATGTGCCTTTCCATCAGGGTCATAAACAATTGGAATGGGTACTCCCCAGTAGCGTTGCCTACCTACAGACCAGTCACGCAGTCTATAGGTACTGGTCATTCTCCCACCGACTTTTTCGACAATTTTCCTCTTAGCTTCCTGTGAATCCATGCCGTCAAATTCACCTGAGTGTGCAATAACTCCATCTCCACAATATGGAAGCTTGTCCAATGATTTCGCAGCATCGGTACTACTAAAAGTTGGTTTAATAACCTGCTTCACGGGAATACTAAATTTTTTGGCAAATTCGCTGTCACGTTCATCGTGAGCCGGTACCGCCATAATGGCCCCTGTACCATAAGAGGCCAGTACATAGTCAGCAATATATACAGGAATATTCTCACCCGAGGCAGGATTTTTGGCTGTGATACCCTCTAGTTTTACTCCGGTCTTTTCTCTAGTATCATCCAAACGATCGCGCTCAGTCTTCTTGGTAGCGTTTTCTATATATTCGTCCACCTCCCTCAAGTTCGAGGTCTTTCCTCGCACTTCGTCTGTTTGTAAGAGGGGGTGCTCCGGTGCGAGTACCACGTAGGTTGCTCCGTACAAAGTATCAGGACGAGTGGTGAAAACCGTCACCTTGTCTCCGGTGGACAATTCAAAATCTATCTCAGCGCCTTGACTGCGACCTATCCATCGCCTTTGTGCTTCTTTGATATGCTCCGGCCAGTCAAGCCCCTTCAAATCGTCTATCAATCTATCAGCATAATCCGTGATACGCAGCATCCATTGTGGCATTTCCTTCTTTTCCACTTCATTACCGCAACGCTCACAAGTGTCATCACTTAGAACCTGCTCATTGGCAATAACTGTGTTACAGCCGGGACACCAATTTACCAGCCCTTTTCCGCGATAGGCAATGCCCTGTTCAAAAAATTGAGTAAACATCCACTGTGTCCATTTGTAGTATTCCGGATCGGTGGAGCTAGTAGTCAGATCCCAGGAAAAAGCATTGCCCATACTCACAAGCTGACCTTTCATGTGTTCAATGTTACTCTCAGTCCACTCTCGAGGGTTTATATTCCTCTTAATAGCGGCATTTTCTGCTGGTAGCCCAAAGGCATCAAAACCCATCGGAAAAATCACTTGTTTACCAAGCATACGGTTGAAGCGTACGTAGATATCAGGCACGGAAAATGCGTGCCAGTGACCAATATGAAGATTTCCTGAAGGATACGGCCATTCTACCAGTACGTATTCCTTTTCTTGGTTGTTATCGCGCTCTTTTGTGTTGTATATTCCACTGGCACTCCAGGCTTCTTGCCATTTTCTCTCAATAGTTTTACTGTCGAACTTTTTATGCATATCAATGCATTATGCAGTTTAGATTTCAATTCGCAAGTTAATAGACGGGCTTCACAACCGAATTAGTCCCTATTTTCCTTGCAAAACAATACCAACCAGCATCATGATCCCAACTCTGTTGATACAATGC
>DFPA01000037.1:9350-20501 GCA_002377025.1 Patescibacteria group bacterium UBA3527 | reverse complement strand
TAGCGCCGACAAAATATCAAATATTGCGTCTCTTCCAAAGCCAGGTTCCAATACCGGTACTCCAATATAGATTTCAAAAATTTCCCATAAGAGTGAGACGATCAAAACAGCGGAAATTACGGGTACTACGTACAAAAATCGCACCGGTATTCCGCGAATGAAATCCTTCAGAGTAAAGCAACCCAGTGCAACTACGGCACCGCCAAAAAAATGCATTACCAAATCAATCCAAATAAACCGCCAGTAAAGGAAAAATTCTAGTGCCAAGTAATGTAATAAAGCCAAAAGACCCAGCGAAATTACAAAGAAAATAGTGGTCAGTTGCAACATAACGATACTGTAATTTTATCACAACAAAGTCCCGCAATATGCGGGACTTTGTTGAGGAACCACATCGTATGCTCTTCCTTTAGATAGGTGGGCACCCTTTCCGATTTGTGTCTGAAATTCTTGCGATTCTCATTACGCCTCGCGACTTTAGGCAGCCCTGAGCAATATATTTAAGCAGAACATACGTATTTGTGGTTCCATCTGCATTATAACACGCAAGAATTCCGTTGATTTTACCGACCCAAGTACCTTGACTGTTTCGAGCGTCCGTGGAGATTCAAAGCCCATTCAAGCTTGCAAGCATCAAAGAGTGTGGACAACAGTCAAGGTGCTTGGGGCTAAAAAAGATGGCAGGGCTTTGCCCCTGCCATCTTTTTCTTTAGTCCGGTTTACCATCTAAGTTTACGTCGTACATGATGCGCTCTTGCGCAGTGGTATACTTGTGTATTTCAGTTTCATCAAACCACAGTCCGATTTCTCTCTCAGCTGCGTCAACCGAATCAGAGCAATGAATCAAGTTGCGCACGCCTCTGTTCTCAACATTAGCATGCGTATAAGAATCTACAGTATAGTCACCTCTTATGGTACCAATATCCGCGGTGGAAGGTTCGGTACTTCCAACCAGTTTCATTACCACATTCACGGCCTGATTACCTTGCACCACCAAAGCAACGACCGGCCCGGCAGTCATATACTCTACTAATACACGTATGATGTCCTTACCATATTCAATAGGTTCACGATCTACTTCTACTCCCCTACTCTTTAGATTCTCTACAATGCCCTCACCCTTTCTTAAATACCATTCATCATCTTTATTGTAGTGATCCAAAAGTTGCTGCTCCTTAGCCTGTACCATTTTCATAGCGGTAATTTTGAGGCCAGCTTGCTCAAAACGTTTAATAACCTCTCCTACCAAACTTCTTTGAATAGTGTCTGGTTTTAGGATTACCAATGATCTCTCTTGTTGTGGTTGTATGTCCATAGTCATAAATTATTGCAGGCGCAGTATAGCGTATTCTCAAGAAAAATCCATACGTTACTTCACTGTCAGTACTTCTCCACCGTTTTTAGTAACTAAAACGGTATGCTCCATATGAGCAGCATTTTCTCCGGAAGAAGTCAGGGCAGTATAACCATCTCTATCTATCAACACGCCGGCATCATCACCTAGGATAATCATCGGCTCAATGGCTAATACCATCCCCTCTGCCAAGGTTGGGGACTCACCTTTAGTGGCAAAGTTTGGGATCTGGGGTTCTTCGTGTAGTTCATATCCTACTCCGTGCCCACAAAAGTCACGTACAATAGCAAACCCTTCGGGTACTGAATTCTCTATTGCTCTGCCTATATCTGATACCTTGTTTCCCGCTTTGGCAACCGCCACACCGGCATTCAATGCTTTCTTGGTTACTAGAAGAAGTTCAGCCGACTTAGGATCAATCTTCCCCACGCCAATTGTACGAGCAGAATCCAAGACCATACCTTGATAGCCAATAACTAGATCGATACTGACAACATCACCTTCACAAAATTCTTGCGGGTCTTCGTTAGGGATACCATGAACCACTTCATCGTTTACAGATACGCACACCGCAGCCGGATACGGCCTGTCGGCAAAACCCGGTTTATAACCCAAGGTAAGTGGCTCCAAATCATGTTCCTCCAAAAGTTCCATGGCTCTATCATCAATATCAAGGGTGGTATTGCCGGCCACAACCAATGTCTCCAATTCATCTAAAATACTCGCTAAGAGTTTTCCTCCGGCGCGCAACACGTTTATATCTTCAGACGTTTTTAAGCTAATGCTCATAGAGCTACCCTAGCATAATTGCTACTGGAGAGATAGAGCTGCGACTATATCATTATGTACTCCGTCTATATCTTTGGTGCCATCTATGTCATACACCGTCGCTCCTTCTCGCTCGCGGTAGTATTCAATAACCGGCAATACCTCCGAGCGGTACCAGCTTAACCTTTCCTCGACAGAGTCTTCAGTATCATCACCTCTGCCTCTACCGAGCATTCTTTCTTTTACAACTTCCTCAGGTGTATCCAAGTTAATTACATCAATATTGTCCCTTTTGTAGAAACTAAGTGCGCTTTCCATCACCTTTGCTTCTTCCACAACTCGTGGAAAGCCGTCAATCAGCACATGACACTTATCATCAAGGTGCTCACGCATAGCATCAGCCCAGAGGCTTACAGAAAGGAATAAAGGTTGTAAAGCGCCAGTATCAAGAGTCCGACTAACATGTCGTTCAGTATAACCCTCACCTTTGGCGGCCATAGCTCGAAAGCGACGTCCGGTTTGAATATCTACCACTTTATTCTCTGGATCTAAATCACCCAAAACTTTGTTGAGCTTCTCTATCTGAGTACCCTTGCCACTACCTTGGGGACCAATGAAAATAACTGTCTTTGTGCGCATACTAATCGTGATGTTTGTTTATTATTTCTTCAACTACCTTTCTAAATGTAGATTGAGCCACGTCTAGTTTACCATTATGATTATCGATTACCACGTCTGCCTCGTCTTTAAATTTCGACTCTTCTTCATACCTTTCTTTTCTTAGAGCCAGATGTTCTTCTGACATAGGAGCCCGTGCCAAAATTCTCTTCCGAAGATTCTCCCAACTGCCTGCATCGATGTAAATGACTGTTATATTCTCTTCGGGAATAAGTTTCTTTATCTGTTGCACTCCTTGTAATTCCATCTCCTTCATAACTATCCTTCCCTCACTCAGCGGAACAATAAGTTCAGACCTCGGAGTGCCATAATAATTGCCACTGAAAACCGCCCATTCAATTAACTCGCCTTTATCTATGGCTTCCTCAAAATCTTCTCTACTTATGAACGTATACCTGGAGTTTTCCTCTACGCCTTCTCTGCGCTCCCTGTTTGTATAGGTTTTTGCAAAATAGATATCATCAGCTACTTTACCCAATCCTTCCATCACTTTCTTCTTACCACTGCCAGAAGGGGCCATTAACAATATCAGATGACCCTTAATTTGTTCTTTTTCCATGAAGACTAGAATATCAGCTCCCAAAATTTTCTCCAATACCGCAATTAATTGCAGTAAATTACTGCAATTAATTGCGGTATTTACATAGTAAAATGTGCGTGAGAAAACCTCACGCACATTTTACTACTCCTCCTTTCTAAGGCATAAGCTTAGTACTCACGAAGAGAGATTTGGGCATCCAGACGACGCACCAGATCAAGCACTACATTCACAGCAATCAAGAGGGCGGTTCCACCGATGGCTAGAGCGGTAATACCTGTCATCACCTGCATAGCAAGTGGTAGTACAGCAACCAATCCTAGGAACACCGCACCGACAAAAGTAAGGCGAGTGATGATGTTTCCTAAGTAAAGAGCTGTCTGATTGCCAGGACGAATACCCGGAATAAAGGCTCCACTTCTCTGTAAGTTCTTACTCATTGAATCAGGATCAAAGGTCACTGCTGTGTAGAAGTAGGTGAACACAAATACCAATGCAAAATATGCTCCTGCGTAGAGAATCTGGTTGTTGAAGAAACTGTTTAGAGCATTGGTAACTCCTTCAAGACTCGCGATATTAAAGCTTGCAAGCATGTTCACAACCATTTGTGGAAACAAAAGCATCGACAAAGCAAAGATGATCGGAATTACACCAGCTTGATTGATACGCAGCGGCAAGTATGACTGAGTGCCTCCATAGGTTTGCCCGCCCCGACTCTGCTTAGCGTAAGTTATCGGTACAGAACGCTCTGCTTCTGTCATAATAACTACTGCATAAATAACAGCCAATGCTAGTAATGTGAAACCTATGTAAATAGGTAATTGGGTCATCGAAAAACCAAAGACAAGTTGACTAAATGTCGCCGGTAGACCAGCTACGATGCCGGCAAAGATAATGATAGACACACCGTTGCCAATACCATATTCAGTTACCAACTCACCAATCCACATAAGTAGAATAGAACCTGCTACGATAAGCAGTACGTTTAACATAAACTGTGCTTGGGAAAGACCAGCAATAACTCCCTGACTCTGTAAAAGCGAAAGGAAGCCAAATCCTTGTACAATTGCCAACGGCAAAGTGAGCTGTCTTGAATACTGAGTGAACTTGGCTCTACCTGTCTCCCCTTCTTCCGTATTAAGACTCTTAAGTTTAGGGCTCATTACCGTCATAAGCTGCATAATGATGCTCGCGGTAATAAACGGACCTACACCAAGCATCACTATGGATAGATTGGCCAAGCCACCCCCAGAAAAAATGTTTAGCAGTCCCAAAAATTGATTGTTCTCGAAAAATTGTTCCAGTACTACATTATCAACACCAGGAATCGGAATAGTCGCTAAAGCACGAAAGATCACCAATGCTCCCAGCACAAACAATACTCGTTTGCGGATAGCACTGTCGGTAAATATTACCTTTAGCTTGTGAATGAAGTTTTTCATATGGCTATTAGTATACCTTATGAAATGCTTCCGCCAGCCTTTTCAATCTTCTCTTTTGCTGTCTTAGACACTAAACAACCTTGGACATTTAGTTTCTTGGATAGCTCACCATTGCCAAGAATCTTTACTGCCGGAGCTTTCTTGCGCACACTTGCCACCAATCCTTCTGCCACCAAAGTCTTTGGGGTAACGTCACTGCCTTGGAAATTTTCCAGTACTGCAACATTAATTACAATCGGCAATACTTTATCGGCATTTACCGTCTTGGCACGGTTTATACCATGTCCGCGCAGCTTAGGTAACTTTTTGATGATTTCACGCATCTCCGGACGAGTACTGTTGCCGGCACGTGCCTTCTGGCCTTTGTGGCCTTTTCCCGAAGTTTTGCCTCGTTTACCACCACGACCAATTCGTTTGGCGGTCTTGTTTTTGGTTGTTGGTTTTAGTTCGTGTAGTTGCATATTATTCATTCTTAAGCTGCTTCAGAGCTTCGACAGCAGCCCTGGCGTTATTAAGCTTGTTCTTGCTACGAGAGAATATCTTGGCGGTAACATCTTTCACTCCCGCCAGTTCTAGTACGGTGCGGACAGATGAACCGGCCACCAAACCTCGTCCGGGAGCAGGCATAATCATCACCTCCGATGAAGCATATTTAGTATGTACGTCATGTGGAATATGATGATCCTTATTCATCGGTACTGTAATCAGATTCTTTTTGGCGTTACGCATTGCTTTCTCGATGGCGAGCTGAGTGTCACCGGCCTTACCGACACCAACACCCACCTTACCCTTCTTGTCTCCAATTACCATTGATACAGAGAATGAAAAGCGACGTCCACCGGCCATCACACGCGTTACACGACGAATGCTTACTATCTTCTGGTCGTATTCAGGACGCGAACGCTCATCACGACGGTTACCACGACGTGGCCGACGCTGGTTTCTTCTTTCATTTCTGCGACCTCCTCTTCTATTGTCTCGTACGCCGTTGTTCCCTTTCTTTTCACCCTCGGAAACAGCCGGTGCATCGGTTGAAGCCTCCTTGGCTTCAGTGGCGACAGCTTCCGCTACCGCTTCTTCATTTTTAGCTTCCTGCTTGTTTTCTTCTGACATAGTTTTTTAATAATCAATAATTTAGGACTAGAACTTGAGTCCTGCCTCTCTGGCGGCGTCAGCAAATACGGCAATGGTTCCTTTATACTGAAAACCACCACGATCAAATACTACCGCATCCACTTTTTTATCCTTCAAAGCATCGGCGATATTTTTACCCAACTCTTTGGCTCTATCTGAGGCTGACTTTGCCTTACTCTTTCTGGTATCTGCTGCTGCGATTGTGACACCTAAATCGTCGTTGATAACCTGTGCATACAGAAATTTGTTACTGCGAAAAACTGCGAGTCGAGGACGAGCCTCTGTTCCTTTGATACGAGCACGTACGCGTTTGTGGCGCGTGATCCGTTGCATGGCTTTGCTTTGTGTTTTTGTTGTCATATTGTTTTTGTGTCTGGCCCAGCTCCATTTCTTGATTCGGGCTCATGCTATTACCCTATTCGGCGCGCATGTCGCCCGAAATGGGGCTGGACGGTTTAAAATATAGTCGCTTTGCTCCTTATTTAAACCGCTTTCTTACCTTGCTTACGAATAATATACTCGCCCACATAGTGAATACCCTTACCTTTGTATGGCTCCGGCTTCTTCACCTTGCGGATATTAGCAGCAAACTGACCCACTGTTTCTTTGTCGGCGCCGGTTACTGTAATAGTGTTTTTTTCCACAACTGTTTCCAGTCCCTCCGGAACTTCCAGCTCCACAGGATGTGAAAAACCTACGTTCAAGACCAAAGTACGACCCTTCATCTCTGCGCGGTATCCCACTCCTTCAATCTCGAGCTTCTTTTCGAAACCTTCACTCACTCCCATCACCATATTGTTCACATGTGAAGCATAGGTTCCCCAAAGTGCCGGTGATAAATCGCTCTTCGGATCCGGTGTTAGAACTATGGTGTTTCCTTCCACCTTGATTGCCACATCATCACGAAAATTACGAGTCAGAGTTCCTTTAGTTCCTTTTATAGTCAAAGTACCATCCGCCAGAGTAGCTTCTACCCCGTTTGGTAATTCTATTGGTTGTTTTCCTAGTCTACTCATATTACCAAATCATAAAGAGACGCTCGCCACCTACATTTTGCTTTCTCGCTTCCTCATCGGTCAAAATACCGGCTGGCGTAGACAGAATGAGACTCCCTTTACCAAATTTAACTGGATAAATTTCTGATACCTTTGCGTACAGACGTCGACCCGGCTTGCTGATACGCTTCACCCCACCAATATTATGGCGACCAGCCTCATTGTATTTTAGAGTGATGACTAGTTTCTTATCTACTCCCTCGCCCTTGGTAGAAACACTATCTACATAGCCTATTTCTGCCAACTTATCGGCAATAGAGTGTCGAAGTTTAGAGTATGGCAGAGCTATTTCCGCCTTACCAACAGCTCCTGCGTTTTGGATTTGAATGATCAAATCTCCGATTGTGTCGCTTACCATATTACCAGCTACTTTTCTTAACACCTGGGATATGACCTTCGTGTGCAGCCTCACGGAAACAAATTCGACACATGTCGAAATCGCGCATATACCCATGCTTTCTTCCGCAAGTAACACAACGGCGTACCACGCGAGACTTATATTTTGGTTCACGCTGCGCCCTTACCACGATTGATTTTCGTGCCATTATCTTTAGGTTTTTATGTGCGAGGCAGTATCATCTAGTGGTGATGACTTGCCTCCTAATAATTTAACGGGTTACCCCCGAGTGCCAGTTACTATACGCTTAAATCACGATTTTGCAAGCTTCCAGCGACAAAAAATTCATGAAAATTCATGAATTTTTTGTCGCCTTCCATTTGTATCCTTGTAGCTATACAGATTCTTCTGTCTCCGCTTTCTGTAGTGGCAATCCAATATACCTAAGAAATGCTTCCGCCTCTTCTTTGGTCTTGGCTGTAGTTACCAAAGTAATAGCCAGAGAGAATACGTCCTTTAACTCTTCATCTGCACATTCCGGGAAAATTGTGTGTTCCTTGATACCAATGGTATAGTTGCCCATGTCATCAATAGCAGTTACCTTGAGACCTCGAAAGTCTCTTGTTTGTGGTAATGCCACATGAATGAGCTTATCGAGAAAGTCATACATTCTGGCACCACGCAATGTAACCTGATAACCGATAATATCTCCTTCGCGCAGTTTAAAAGTCGCAATTGACTTTCTGGCTGGGCGAGCTGATGCTTTTTGGCCGGTAATACGAGCCAGACGATCTTGAATTAAAGCAATCTTCGCTTTGTCCTCGACTTTTCCCGTACCGGTAGATACCACCACCTTCACTAGGCGCGGAGCCTGCATCTTGTTCTTGTATCCGAGCTTTTCCTTTAGAGCTTCGAACGCGCCAGCTAGTGTTTCTTTCATGTTTTTCATAATACTGGTTTATTAGATAGCCTTGCCAGACTTAGCTGATACTCTTACTTTCTTACCATCTTGTACTTCCATACGTACTCGTACCGGCTTGCCACCCTCGGAAAGAGCGACATTTGATACGTGTATCGGCATTTCTCTCTCGATGATTTGCCCTTGGGAACGTACGCGGCGGTTTTTCTGGTGCTTGGTGACTTTATTTACCCCCTCGACTACTACAGAGTCTTCAGAAGGCAAGGTTTCGATCACAGTACCAGTCTTTCCTTTGTCCTTGCCAGCGATAATTATCACTGAATCTCCTTTTTTGATTTTCATAGTGTTTTTATCATCCCTAATTTTGAGAACTAAAACTTACATAAATGAGATGCAGATGCGTTACTTGGAGGAAAATTTTTGAGGAAGGCGTAGATAGAACTACGACGACTGAAAAAATTTTCTGAAAGTAATGGAGCTGCGCTCATTTTGGAAGTTTTAGACCACTTCTGGGGCTAGTGAGACTATCTTTTGATATCCCGCTTCTGACAATTCTCGTGGAATTGGGCCAAATACGCGGTTTGCGCGTGGCTCCTTCTTTTCTTTTTCGACCAATACTACGGCGTTGTCATCGAAGCTTACGTAAGAACCATCCTTGCGACGAAAAGGCTTGCGTTGTCGTACAACTACTCCGTATACTACATCTTTTTTCTTTACTTGCTTGCGTGGCTCTGCAGTTTGCACCGAAAGAACCACCATTTCACCGATCTCAGCGTAGCGCTTCTTGGAACCTCCAAGAACCTTGAAGACACGTCCAAGCTTGGCACCAGAGTTATCAGTGATTTTAACAATTGTTTGCGGTTGAATCATAAGATTTTTCTTAATGAGCAAATGTGAATTTAGAAACAATCTTACCCGGTGAAATGTCGCTTTGCGACTGACGAAAGCTTCGCTTTCGTATTTCACTTGGTTGGATAAGTCTGATTCGTTTCACTCATAACACTTATCAAACTATTGTGAAGTGCTTACGCTTGCTAATAGGAGCCACCTCCTTGATTTCGACCTTGTCACCTACAGCTGCAGTATTACCTGCATCATGTACCAAATACTTCTTACTCAGGCGTTGATATTTCTTGTACTTTGGATGCTGAACGTATCGTTCTACGGCCACAGTACAAGTGTCTTTCATATTGGTACCTACTACAGTACCACGCAACACCCGTCCTTTGTTTTGGTTCGTCTCTGTTGTTTTATCCATAAGTACGATTAATTAGCTTCTTTACCTTTAGTAGTACCAATTGACAACGCTCGAGCGATATCTTTTCTAGCTCCACGTGCAGCTGCCACGTTGCGTCCTCCTGTACCAAAGCGGTGAGCGCGCAACTCCTCCCTCTTTTCCGCTATGAATTTCGTTAGATCTTTCTCACTCATAGCTCTGATTTTTTTCATGTCTGTCATAATCCTAGGTGCGAGTTTCTTCGCGAGTTACAAAACGTGCCTTCAATGGCAGCTTGGCTGCTGCTTTACGCATAGCTTCTCTTGCTACCTCTTCTGTTACACCATCAACTTCGAACAAAATTCGACCAGGGCGTACTTCGAACACAAAGTGGTCAGGATCACCCTTACCCTTACCCATGCCTACCTCGGCAGGTTTCTTAGTGATTGGCTTGTCTGGAAAAATACGAATCCAAATCTTTCCTGTTTTTCCCAATGTCCTTGAGATCACTCGTCTCGCAGCCTCGATCTGATTTGACCGTACGCGAGAAGGAGTGGTTGCCTTAAGTCCGTATGAACCAAAAGCCACTGTTACCCCACGAGTGTCCGGACGAGCCAATTTCTCAGGACTCTTGCGACCAATTTGCCACTTGCGGTGCTTTACTTTTTTCGGAAATAACATGGTGGTTTAGTTAGTTTTAGAGTCATTCTTTACCGCACCTTTTCTGTCTACAAAGACATCGCCACGGTAAATCCAAACCTTGATACCAATAACACCATAAGGCAGTACGGCCCGCTCACGAGCGAAGTCAATATCAGCCCTTAGGGTTTGTAGTGGAATTCGACCTTTCTTCAACTCCTCACGACGAGCCATATCTGCGCCACCCAGACGACCAGATACGATAATACGTACCCCCTTGACGTCTCGATTGGCCATCACCTTTTCTACTGTCTGTTTCAAGACGCGACGAAAGGGCATGCGCTTCTCTAAGCCCTCCACCACCATTTGTCCTACAATAGAAGCACTGGTTTCAGGATTGCGAACTTCTTCGATGTCGATTTTTATATCCGGTTTTTCCGAAAGTTTCAAAGTACGAAGTAGCATATCAACTTCTTTTTTGAGGTTGGTTGCTCCTTCACCAGAACGACCGATGACCAGACCCGGTTTGGAAGTCTTAATAATAATACGAAGGACTTTTTCGTCTCTTTCGATTTCCAGCATGTCCGCGGACATACCTTTAAGTTTTTTGTTAAGGAGTTTACGAATAGCCGCATCGGTACGCAAGTACTCGCGGTATTTCTTCTTGTCTCCTGCAAACCAACGACTGCGCCAATCACGATTGATGCCGATGCGTTGGATAAATGGATGTGCAACGTGTGTCATATCTAGTTATTAACCTAGCTCCACGGTGATGTGACTGTTTCGCTTGTTGATGCGAGACGCACTACCGCGAGCCCTAGGCATAAATCGTTTATAAGTAGTTGCTTTGTCGACCTTTACAGTTTTGATTTTTAAGTTGTCAGTAGCGACTCCTTTGTCTTTAGCATTGGCCAGAGCAGAAGAAATCACTTTAGAAAAAGGCTGGGACGCTCTTTTGTCAACAAATTTCAGCATATTAAGAGCTTCAGACACCTTCTTGCCACGCACCAGGTCCGCAATTAAACGAACCTTACGAGGTGACTGACGATAGTTTTTTAGTACTGCTTTCAT
>DFPA01000037.1:5233-8933 GCA_002377025.1 Patescibacteria group bacterium UBA3527 | reverse complement strand
GCGGCTGCTATCTCTGCTTCCTTCTTCTTCTGGTCAAGTTCTTTCTGCATCTTACCTCCATGTCTGTAGAACTTCTTAGTTGGAGAAAATTCTCCTAATCGATGCCCTACCATTTCTTCTGAGGCAGTGACTTCGATATGATCTTTACCGTTGTGTACGCCGAATGTGAATCCGACCATCTCCGGTGAGATCAGTGAATCGCGCGCCCATGTCTTGATCACTCCGGTATCGGCCGGTTTTTTGCCGTCGATTTTCTTAAGGAGTTTTTCATCAACATAGGGGCCTTTATATAATGATCTTGCCATATATTTAACCCTTCTCTACAAAGAGAATAATTTTTAATTAATTAGGAAAGTGTGTTAACGGCACGACTTTCCTTGTACTGTAATGACTTTCAGGCTGCCAGGCTCAAAAATCATCGAGGTTTTGGAACGGCGCTATAGTACGTGAAATACTGATAAAAGTCAACGTATTTGCTTGCATCTTTAAGATAACAAGTTTATATTACAGTCGGTCTTGATATTTTGGAAAGGAAAGGGTAGTCAAATGCTTGATATAGAAAGACTAGTACAAATTGCCTGGAGAAACGACCAAGATGCCCGGGTTCGAAAAATGTTTGTTGCTGTTGTTCTGACAGCTCTCGATGACGCCATCGTAGAGAAAGATAAGAACGGTGGCGGGGAACAACAAATTGGACACTGGGCTCGGTCTCGTGATGGTCGCGAGATACTGAGTCTCGCTGGCATCGATCCCAACGAACGCGTCGTCAAGGGATTGGTGGAGTTCGTGCGCAGGGGGATAAAAACCTCGACTGCGCTGAGACGAAGTGAAGCTGAATAGGGGGTGTGCGTTTCGGCGCTCACCCCTAAAATTGATTTTGATACTGATTGATACTGAAGAAAGTAAAGGCCGGGCTATAAGCGCCGGCCTTTACTTTCTTATCCTCGTTTTCCTACCTTACGGCGACTAACAATGAATTTATTAGAGTATTTTTTCGGTGAACGAGTCTTCTGTCTTTGTCCGGTTGGACGACCTTGCTTGGTGCGAGCACGTTTGTGTCCGCGTGGTGAACGTCCTTCACCACCACCGTATGGGTGGTCTACAGCATTACGAGCCGAACCACGAGTCTTTGGACGAAGACCCATTTTACGTGCTCGTCCTGCCTTACCTATTTTAATAAGCCTGTGTTCTTCGTTGGATACTTCCCCAACAGAAGCCCAAGCGGTAGAGATGACTTTTCGTACCTCTGAAGATGGCATACGTAAGTGAGTGTAACCAGCGTCTTGCGCTACCACCTCAGCATAGTTACCAGCGCTTCTGGCGATACGTGCACCTCCTTCCGGTTTTAATTCCACATTGAATACAAAAGTACCTACCGGAATCTTATCTAGTGGCAAGCGGTTTCCTACTTTAATTTTCGCCTTTTCTGAAACCATGAACGTATCTCCTTCTTTCATGTCCCGAGGAACAAGAACATAACGGCGTTCACCATCCTTATATAGAACTAAGGCTACGAAACCCGAACGATATGGATCGTATTCGACTGTTTCAATCTTGGCTTCAACTTCTTTTTTGTTGTACCGAAAATCAATCTCCCGATACTTTCGCTTATTGCCTGCACCACGATACCAATTTGTTATGCGTCCCTGCGAGTTGCGACCCCCGGTAGATCTCTTACCTTTGGTTAGAGCTTTGTGTGGCTTACTTCTATTAGAAGACAATTTCTCTTTATAATTCACCACTGTCATACCACGACGGCCGGCTGAAGTTGGTTTTAGTTTTTTGATACTCATACTTCTATACTTACACGAGAGTGATTGAATCCCCTGTCTTTAAGTAGACATAGGCCTTCTTCATTCCCTTTTCACTTACAACTCGACCCTTGGAACGAGACATGTACCGTCTCGGGCTTTTGTTGACGATGTTTACCTTCACCGGCGTCACATTGTAAAGCGATTTGATAGCATCAGCTACGTCATACTTGGTTGCACTGCGTGCTACCACGAAAGTATAAACGTTTTTCTCACTCCCCTTAACTGCCTTCTCGGTAATACGGGGCTTTAAGATAACTGACGAGAGGTCTCTTTCGGCCAGTTTATTTTTTACTGGAGATTTAGCCTCGTTATCAGACGCTTTATCCTTCTCTTTACTTCGACTAAAAAGTGCCATGATAATTTAATTACTTACTAAGCTACTCTGTTTTCCAAAACACCTAGAGTGCTCTTTGGATCAACTAGTAGTGTGTATTTGTAGGTTAGGAGTTGAACCGGGTTCACATCCTTAGCCATCACCACCTCGAAATTTCCGAAGTTGCGGAAACTCTTCTCAGTGTTTTCATCTCGATCCGGAAGAATAATGAGGCCAGCGTTTTTGCTTTTTATAGCCATATCTTCGTGAGCAGAGCCTTTAGCGATAGCTTTTAGTGCTGTCTTAGCATCCTTAGTTTTTGGAGCTTCAAACTTAAAGCTATCTACCAGCACAACCTCTTCATCGCGAAGCTTTTGTGAAAGAGTACTAGCCAATGCCTTAGCTTTTACTTTTTTATTCAACTTCTTAGAGTAGTCTTTTTCGTTGCGTGGACCATGAGCAACACCCCCACCTACCCAAATAGGTGAACGACGTGAACCATGTCGCGCGCGACCAGTCCCCTTTTGCTTCCATGGCTTCTTACCACCACCTGATACTTCACTGCGGTCTTTGGTATGTGCGTTACCACCACGCTCATTTGCTTGCATCGCGAGCACTACCTCGTGTACTAGATCCGCATTCCACTTAGCGCCAAAGATAGACTCTGGAAGCTTTACCTTCCCAGCCTCTTTACCGGCTTGATTGTATACTTTTGTTTCCATATTTCACTAGTTACCACGAACCTCTACCAAAGTTCCCTTTCGACCAGGGACAGAACCCTTTAAGAGAAGTAGGTTTTCATCTTTGTTAACCTGCAGAACCTTAAGGTTTTTGACAGTGATTCGGTCACTACCCATGCGTCCTGCCATCTTTGTTCCTTTGAAGACTCTAGCTGGACCAGTGGCTCCGATAGAACCCGGTTCACGTAGTGAGTGCTTCTGACCATGTGAAGCGCGGCCACCAGCAAAATTGTGGCGCTTAACAACACCTTGAAAACCCTTACCTTTAGAGATAGCAGACACTGTAACAGTGTCCCCCACTTCAAAAGTGTCGGCTTCCAGTACCTGACCCATTTCAAAACCTTCTATAGAGTCATCCCCATTGAAGCGAGTACGAAACTCGTTGATGTTTTTGTAGGCCTTTCCTGCATGACCGATAGACGCTTTGTCACTACGGTGTTCCTTTTGTTTGCCGGTAGCAACTTGTACAGCATCGTAGCCATTGTTTTCTTTGGTCATAAGAGCGGTGACCACATTTGGTTCAACACGCAAGATAGTTGCTGGATAAGCAACACCATTGTCGTCGAAAACTTGAGTCATCCGATCTTTAGTTCCTAAGATAAATTGCATTTAGTTTAGGTCTAATCGTCTTATAAAGTAGTTTCAGACCTAGAAAGCAAAACCGCGATGTTTTATCGCGAGCACAAGCTCGCAATAAAACATCGCGGTTTGCGCCCATTGCCGCACCCAAGGTGAGGATAGGTCTTTTGAAACTGGCGCCAGTATACCCTCATTTAAACAAAATGCAATAGTTTTCCAAACCACGTAGATTTCTCATGAGGGAGCTCATGAGC
>DFPA01000037.1:0-4869 GCA_002377025.1 Patescibacteria group bacterium UBA3527 | reverse complement strand
TTGGCAACTTAGCTACAATTGACTCTAATTTTGATTAAAAATCGATGAAGTACGAGGCGCACAAGGAATTTGGGACGAGCCTTATTTAACATAAGGTGAGTTCCAATTTACCGCAGTGCAACAAAGTAATTCGCGATTTTTGTCAAAATTACATCATTTTGACATCAATGTTCACTCCTGACGGGAGAGACAAATTTGTCAAAGCTTCAATAACTTTTCCACTCGGATTCAAGATATCGATGACACGTTTGTGCATACGCATCTCAAATTGTTCTCGTGCATCTTTGTAGATGAACGTAGAGCGGTTAACAGTGTATTTTTTGATTTCGGTTGGTAAAGGGATCGGGCCTACTACCTTAGCGTCAAAACGAGAGGCAGTATCGATGATTTGCTTTACCGACGCATCGAGGATTTTGTGCTCGTAGGCACGCACTCGAATGCGCAATTTTTGGATTTCACCAGTCGGTGCGTTGTCTTTTTTTGTTTTTGTTTCAGTTGCCATAATTTGTTTTCATCTAGTGTATTGAGCGATTGTATAAATTGCTCCAGATGCGCGAAAGGACAATATTTAGGAAGAAGACGTATTTGACATACGGCGACTGACTAAATTGCAGTCCTGACAAAGTAGATGGAGTAATTTAGATGATCGCTAGGCGATGATCTTTGTAACCACTCCTGCTCCCACTGTTTTACCACCTTCACGGATAGCAAAGTTCTGCTGGTCTTCTAGTGCCACCGGAGCTACCAGCTTCACTTTGAAGGTTGCAGTATCGCCCGGCATGACCATCTCTGTACCTTCTGCCAAAGTTACATCACCAGTCACGTCGGTGGTTCTAATGTAGAACTGGGGCTTGTAACCTGAGAAGAACGGAGTATGACGACCGCCTTCGTCCTTGCTTAGTACATATACTTCAGCTTCGAACTCAGTGTGTGGAGTAACAGAACCCTTGGCTGATAACACCTGTCCCCGGTGTACGTCTTCCTTCTTGGTACCACGTAGAAGAATACCGGCGTTATCACCTGCTTGAGCTTGGTCCAGCTGCTTGTTAAACATCTCAACACCGGTCACTGTAGTAGTGGTAGTGTCTTTGATACCAACAATTTCAACTTCTTCACCCACTTTTACTTGCCCTCTCTCTACACGACCGGTTACTACCGTACCGCGTCCTTCGATAGAAAAGATGTCTTCGATAGGCATTAGGAAAGGCTTATCAAGCTCACGTTCTGGTAGAGGGAAGTATTCGTCCATGGCGTTTACCAATTCAATGATTTTCTCTCCCCACTCACTACTTGGGTCCTCAAGTGCCTTAAGGGCAGAACCTTGGATGATTGGCGCGTTTTCTCCATCGAATCCGTTTGAGGTAAGCATCTCGCGAAGCTCTTCCTCTACGAGCATAAGCATTTCTTCGTCGTCAACCATGTCGCATTTATTCATGAATACGATCATCTTTGGTACACCTACTTGCTTGGCTAGTAGTACGTGCTCACGAGTCTGAGGCATAGCACCATCAGTGGCAGCTACCACTAGTACAGCGCCGTCCATCTGTGCGGCACCGGTGATCATATTCTTGATGTAGTCGGCGTGACCCGGAGCGTCGATGTGTGCGTAGTGACGATTAGGAGTCTCGTACTCGGAGTGAGATAGAGAAATAGTAATACCACGCGCCTTTTCTTCTGGCGCTTTATCAATATCCTCAACGGCCTTTAGGTTGGCAGTATATCCATCACCTTTGGCGTTAAGTACATTTAGAATCGCAGCTGTAAGAGTAGTTTTACCATGGTCTACGTGACCAATAGTACCTACGTTTACGTGCGGCTTTGAACGATCAAAGTCTGACATAATAATGTAAATTAGTTTTTAATCTACCGCACGTTGCTTCATATAAAAAGCCAACTTGGTTAGGCAGAGGCAACATCACGAGAACTGTTCTGTTGCTTCTACACACCAAAAGTGTGAAGGTACAAAATATAATTTCCCAACCCACAATAGCTAGAGCTACATGCAGTGCCCGCCATAGTACCAAAACCCCTTAGTTTTGCAAGCAAAAAATCAAGCCTCCCATCAATTTGCGTGTTTCATGATTTCACCAATAATATACAAGGGACTCGTCTTAGATTATTAACTAAGAATGAGCACAAGTGTGCGCGATATCAGGCTCAGTGGAGTAAAGAGAAGCCGCCAGCTTAAGCTGGCGGCTTCTCTTTACATTTATCACTACTCACTTTCTGTCACTCCGCGGTTCTTCTTTATCTCTTCGGCTACGTTTGGCGGCACTACGGCGTAGTGGTCAAATTCCATGGTCATGGAAGCACGACCCTGTGTCATGGAGCGCAAAGTGTTTGTATAACCAAACATTTCTGAAAGTGGCACCTTGGCATGAACAATGGTTTTGCCCCCAATTTCTTCGGTACCGTCCACTTGACCACGTTTGGAAGAAATATTTCCGTTGATGTCACCCATGTACTCCTCCGGTGTACGTACCTCAACCTTCATGATCGGCTCGAGAATCACAGCATTGGCTTTCTTAGCGGCATCTTTGAACGCATTGATGGCTGCTAGTTTGAAAGCAATTTCACTTGAGTCTACATCATGGTAACTACCATCAAATAGTTCTACCGAAACATCCTCCATCTTGTACCCTGCAACCAAACCGCGACTCATCGCTTCTTTGGCTCCCTTCATTACGGCAGGAATGTACTCATTTGGAATCACACCGCCCTTAATACTATCGATAAATTCAAAGTGTTCCTCTCGAGTAACGTTCTTTGGTACTGTGACATCTTCTTCCAGCTGTTCTAATGGCTTGATGCGAATTTTTACATGACCATACTGACCACGACCGCCAGACTGTTTCACATACTTGTATTCTGCCTCCGCCTCATGTTGAATAGTTTCTCTATAAGCTACTTGCGGTTGACCAATATTAGCTTCCACACCAAACTCTCGTTTCATTCTGTCTACCAAAATATCAAGGTGGAGCTCACCCATACCTGCAATAATAGTTTCCAAAGTCTCTTCGTCGGTAGAAACCTTGAAAGTTGGATCTTCGTCAGACAAGCGCTTCAATGCAGTACTCATCTTTTCTTGGTCGTTCTTGGTTTTTGGCTCTACGCGCACTGCTACTACTGGCTCCGGGAAAGTAATTTGCTCGAGAATTATTGGATTCTGCTCATCACACAGTGTGTGAGAAGTTTTCACCTCCTTAATACCTACCGCCGCAGCAATCTCTCCGGCATATACTTCATCCACCTCTTCTCGCTTATCAGCCATCAGTCGTACAATACGACCTACCCGTTCTTTGTTGCCAGTTGATGAATTTAAAATGTAACTGCCAGCCTTTACGGTACCAGAGTACACTCGGAAGAAAGCAAGTTGTCCAACAAACTTGTCATCCTGAAGTTTAAAAGCCAACGCGCAAAACGGTTCATCATCAGATGGTTTGCGCTCGATTTCAGAATCATTCTTCGGATCGATGCCTGTTACAGGTGGCAGATCTATTGGAGAAGGTAGGTAATCTACCACTGCGTCCAGTACCAATTGGACTCCAATATTCTTTAGAGCAGAACCGGTCATAATGGGAAAGATCTCGTTTTTCAAAACTGCTATACGTAGTACTCGCTTCAAGTCTTCCGTACTTGGCTCTTCACCTCCAAGATATTTCTCCATCATTTCGTCGTCATGCTCGACAACCTTTTCAATCAACTCTCCTCTCCACTTTTCTGCTTCTGTCTTTAGCTCTTCCGGTATATCTTCTTCAGTCACTTCCATACCCATCTCCCCACCGAAGCGATAGGCCTTCATAGTAATAAGATCTACTACACCCGAAAGTGAATCCTCTCTACCGATTGGTAGTTGAATACGCACCGCTTTAGGTGACAGACGCTCATGAATAGACTTAATCGAAGCGTCATAGTCAGCACCGAGCTTATCCATTTTGTTAATGAAACAAATACGAGGAACGTTGGCTTCATCGGCGTAGCCCCAATTGGTTTCGGTTTGTGGCTCTACACCGGCCGCGCCGTCAAATACCACTACCGCGCCGTCTAGTACGCGCATGGAACGCTTTACTTCGGCGGTAAAGTCGATGTGTCCGGGAGTATCAATAATATTGAAGGTGTGCTGGAGGTCTTTGTTGGTGCGATCTGTCTCCATTGTTTTAGTCCAGTTGCAAGAAATCGCCGCCGCAGTAATCGTAATACCGCGCTCTCGCTCTTGCTCCATCCAGTCGGTAACCGTCTCACCGTCGTGTACTTCTCCGATTTTGTGACTCATGCCGGTATAGAAAAGTACGCGCTCTGAAGTGGTAGTTTTACCAGCATCAACATGCGCTACGATACCGAAGTTTCTTAGTTTCTCTAATGGAAAGGCTCTTGCCATAAATAATTTTACTAATTCAATAAATAATCAATCTCCAACACACCACTGTGATGAGAAAATAGCCCATTCGGGCCAGACGGCGATACTATACGTTATTTATTTAGCTATCGCAACAGTTATTTGTAATCAAAGTCTCGCGATCAGTTTACGTGCCGACGCAAAAGGGATATATGGCGCAATTTGTTTAAGCGAAACATAGAAAAAGCTCGCTACCACAGTACTGCAAGCCAAATATACTGTAGTCCAAAATAGATCAGGAGTACCTAGATACCAGTGAATCGTACGCGAAAATAACAACGCAATGGCTGGTAATAAGAAACCCCCATACAAAAAAGCTCTGGTCGTGTTTTTGGAGTTGGCAAAGTATCTTATATGCGGCATAAATACACCGACCGTCACAATGGTAATGGAAATTTGCACCACAGCAGCTTGAACAGCCGCCTCACCAAAACCCTTCTCGAAGTTAATAAGCCAGACAACCGCTCCGTTTA